>JBDTTZ010000371.1:0-4987 GCA_040008015.1 Gemmatimonadota bacterium | reverse complement strand
GCGGGTCATGCCGGACGTGCTGGCTGTGGCCGCACTCGAGGTCGGCGACCCAGTGTGATTCAGGGTCCTGGTGGAAGGAAGCAATGCGGCGTTGCATGGAGGATTTTACTTCCGAATTTCAATCCATTCCACTCGGCGCGCCTGGACTATGGCCTTGAGCTGGCGCTCCCGATTGGACAGCCCTGACCCGCCGGTCTTCACCTCGACAAATACCACCCGCTCCAGCTGGCCCCGGTCCAGTCCGTCGAAAACCACCAGATCCACGGGCGAGCCCAGGAAGCGCGCATCTTTCGGGTTGAAGGGAAAACCGGGGAAATAGGGGAGCATCTGCTCGTAGACCTTCCCCGCGATGACGGCCTGGCTGCGCTGAACCGATTCGACGCGGATCCGGCGGAGATATCGGCCGCGCCAGATCAGAAAATAGAGGATCGAGAGCACAGCGCCCGCAAGTCCACCGAGCAGCAGACCCACCAGCGCCTCGGGGTGATTAGAGAAGGCCATGACGAAATTCAGGGCGCCGGCTTGATGTTCCGGTTTGCCCGGAACGCATTCTCCGGGTCCCACCGCGCCTTGACCTCGGCCAGCCGGCCAAGTCCCTTGCCGAGCGCCGCTGCGATCCGCTCGGGGCTCTCGTCCTCGGTCAGGAAGTTGACATAGTTTCCGCCGGTCGAGAACGACTTCATGTCGTTCCACGCCTCGCGCGCCCAGGCGATGTTGGCCGCATCGTCAGCGGCCTGCTCCCACGCCCCGGCGATGTTGAGCACGTAGCGGGCGTCGCGATTGCCGACCGGCGAATCGGCTTCTGCCACCTGGTTGAGCGCCCCACCCAGCTGGAACAGGGCGATTGCGCCGTGGGGCGATGAAATGCGGGCCGCGTGGGCCATGACCTTCTCGCAGAGAGCCGGCTCGATCCGCGCGAGGTATTCGCTCTTCCAGTAGTACCGCCGGCCCTTGGGCTGGGTGCCGTCGAGCAGGGACTGGAGCTGCGCATAGGGTCGCCGCACCAGGATGTCACCAACTGACTTCCCGAACGACTTGATCGGGGCCACGAGCTTCTCGCCATCCTCCGGTTTTCCACTATAGCAGGCGAGCAGCCCGATGATCGGTTTGCCATGCATGTCCTTCGGCAACCATGGCGCCGGCGGCGCCGGGCGCATCAGCATGACGAGAGTCAGCTCGACCGGGGACTGTTCGGCCATGGTCCGGAAGAGCTCGAGCACTTTGGACGCTTCGCTGGCCGGCCAGGCGACGATGCCACCGACCACCTCCGGACCCACCGGGTGGAGCTTGTAATCAATGCCGGTCACGACGCCGAAGTTCCCGCCGCCACCCCGAAGCCCCCAAAAGAGATCGGCGTTCTCCTCGGCGCTCGCCCGTACCACGCGCCCCTCGGCGGTCACCACGGTCATTCCAGTCACGCTGTCCGAGGTCCAGCCCCAGCGCCGCGTCAGGTAGCCAAACCCACCCCCCAGCGTGAGGCCCGCGATACCGGTGGCCGATACGAAGCCCAGCACGGTGGCCAGCCCGTGCACCTGGGTTTCGCGATCCACGTCGCCGAGCAGGCAGCCGGCCTGGGCGTGGGCCACCCGTTTGGCCGGGTCCACCCACACGCCGCGCATGAGCGACATGTCGAGCATCAATGCGCCATCGCCCGTGGCCAGGCCCGCAATGTTATGCCCGCCACCCTTGATGGAGAGCAGCAGCTGGTGCTCCCGGGCGAACCGCACCCCGGCGATCACGTCGGCGGTGCCCTGGCAGCGCAGCACCAGTGCGGGCTTCCGGTCGATCATGCTGTTCCAGACCGTGCGGGACTCCTCGAAGCCGGCGTCCCCCGGCACCAGCAACGGCCCGCGCAGGCGGAGCTTCAGCCCGTCGATCGCGTCCTGTGGCAGATCGATCTCCCGCCCTTCCAGCGTCTTTGCTTTCATTGTCCGGCTCCTTTCTGCAATTCGATTACGTCCGATCCGATGCACTGCCCCCGCCCGGCCCGCTTGGCCGCCAGCAACCGGCGATCGGCGGTGGTCAGCAACGACTTGGGGTCGCTGGCCTCCCTGTCAGCCGGCGTTCCCGCGACGCCCGCGCTGAAATCGATCCTGAGGGTCTGGCCATCACCCAGGTCGATCGGGGTATCCACCACTTCCCGCCGCAGCAGCTCCATCCGCGCCAGCGCCGCGTCCCGCTGAGTCCCCGGCATCAGGATCACGAACTCCTCACCGCCATATCGGGCGACGATGTCGGTACGCCGCATCGCGCCGGCGAGCAGCTGGGCCACCTGCACCAGGGCGCGGTCCCCCAGCGCATGGCCGTAGTCGTCGTTAATCCGCTTGAAGTGATCGATATCCAGCAGGCCCAGGGACAGCGGCTGGCCATCACGAGCGGAGATCTCCATGGCGGCGCTCAGTGCACGATCGAAATGGCCGCGGTTGAAGAGCCCGGTGAGCCGGTCCCGGGAAGCAAGATACAGGAGCCGCTGGGCTCGGCGCACAATGGTGACCGCCAGGATGGTGGCCACGCCGAGCAGGACCAGGCGGGTACTCAGGTCCACCGGCGAGTAGGGCCCGGAGTCCTTTACGTAGGCCGGATTGTTCAGATCGTAGTGCGAGGACGCGAAGGCCCAGAGCCCGCCGTACTCCCAGAGGGCGAGTAACCCCACGGCGATGCAGATCCGCGCGTCATAGCGGAGGCTGGTGGCGAGGATGGCCAGGAAATACATCTCGAAGGTGACCGTCGAATTGAGCGCCATCATGGGCGAAGCCACGATGAGAAAGCTCAACAGCGCCAGGCTCACCATGGAAACATCGAAGGAGCTCGACGCAAAGCCGATCCAGGGCCGCCAGCGGCCGCGACGCAACGCCCACCAGATGCTGACCGAGGCGATGCCGGCCGCCAGCGTCACCGCAAAGCCGGTGACGTGAATCGCCTCGTGCGGATTGTGGAGGATGTTCCAGGTGGGGGCCATCAGGAGCAGTGCCATCGCGAGCATCCGCACCCGCGCAACGACCATTTCTCCCTCGATGCCGGCCGCGGCAAGGGCCGGGTCCGGCCGCTCCCAGACTGGGGGCGGTTGGGCGGCATCTTCGCTGTAGCTGGGGGAAATGGAGATCGAACTCATTCGCAAATATAGCCTTCAGGGCGCGTACGGATCCTCCACCCGTTTGATGGCCGAGACCGGCCGCGAGGCACCGCCGCCCGTCTCCGCTGCCACCCGCTTCCCCAGCTGCGCCGTGAAGAACGCCATCACGTTGTCCGGCCGCATCCGGCGGGTCGCGTGGAGCGCGCGAAGGATGTCCTCTTCCCGGCGGCCGTGGATCAGTTCCTTCACCGCGTTTTCGGTGACGCTCCGGTCGAGTCCGCGAAGCTGCCTTGCAACGGCCGACTCCAATGGCAAATCCGCCTCGGGCGGGAACTTCTCCACCCCTTCCCGGCCCGCCAGGATGGCGGGGCGCGGAAACCGGACGAACACCGGCTGGGTGAAGTGGGGGTGCCGGATCATCAATTCGCCCTTGGGCATGGTGGCGAGCTTGATCTTGGTCGCGGCCGAGAGCGTGCCATAGCCTGGCGTCGCCAGTTCGTCCGAATCCATCCGGCCATACACGGCGGTGCCCGCGTTCCCCACCACCCGTCGCATGACCTGGGACCTGAACTGCTGCGCCGCGAAGAGCACCAATCCCAGATAACGTCCCCGCTCCGACAAGTCCAGCAGCATCTTCTTCACATACGTGTCGGCGCCATCGGCCGGCGCGTACTTGTTGAGCTCATCCACGAAGACCACCACGTGGTCCACACCGAGCTCCCGCCGCTCCAGCTGCTCCCGCAGCTTGGAGACGACGCGGGCGAACACCAGGTCCTGCGCCAGCGGGTCAAGGCCGGCGACGTCGATCACGTACATCCCCCGGTCATCAAAATCTCCCCAGGGAAGGTCGTTGACCCGGCCATCGTCGGTCACCAGGCCCTTGGAGCGGACGCTGATGTTGCTGAGCCGGTTGCGCACCTTCCGGATAGTCGCGATGTGATGAGTGCGCCAGACCTCCCCGCCCCGCCCCAGCGCTTCCATGTAGTCGAAGATCGCGCGGAAAAAGACTTCGAGGTCGCTGAAGGTCTGGACCTGGAAGACTCGCTCCCGGAGCTCCCGGTCCTCGTACCTCTTGCCCACCACCCGCTCCGCCAGGAAATCGATGAACGCGTCGGCCTTGGCGTCGATGTCGTCGCGGTTGAGCACGACATCGGCGTAGTCCAGCACCTCGCGAAGCCCCCAGATCAACGGCTCGGTGTTTCCTGACAGTTCTTCATTGGTTCGAAGCGTGTTCAGGTTGACGCCATCCGGCTTGTAAGGCGCGAAGTAGCGGACCTCCTTGAACGGCTCGGCCTTGAGTCCCAACCGCTCATAGAGCTGGAGGTCGTCAGGACCGAGATTGCAGGGCTGGTCGAGAAAGAGCAGGTCAGGCCCCTTCACGTTGAAGCAGACCGCCGCGATGCTGCCTTTGTGCTTGGGGAAGGTCTGGAAGATGCTGCTGAGCAGGAACTCCACCGCGCTCGTCTTGGTGGCCAGGCCGGAGACACCGGTGATGTTGAGATGGGCCGCTTCGGGTCCCAGCAGGAAGTCGGCGTCGAGATAAACCGGCGCGTCGAGGCCGCCAGCCCGATAGAGGCCCGCAGGAATCCCGGTCGGGCGGGCACCGCCGGTAAAGGCGTCCATCCGCAGCGCTTCGGTGACGTCGGCGTCGCTGGCCAGGAACACCGGCGCCAGGGGTACCGGCTGGAGCGGCTCCTCCGGTGTCTGCCGCAGCACCGCCGCCGCATACAGCCGGATCTCGGCTCGCTCGGTCGGATGGTAGCCGGCCGACGCGGGGTCGCCATCGGCGCCGATCACGTCGTGCATCGGGGTCATCAGGTCGGAATAGGCGAAGCCCTCGGTGACGATCCCGTGCACCACCCGCCCCGGCGCGTCCACCCGCACGATCACCCCGATGCCGACGGGCGATTCGCG
>JBDTTZ010000370.1:0-5182 GCA_040008015.1 Gemmatimonadota bacterium | reverse complement strand
GGGTTTATCAGCTTTGGTGGTCCCGCCGGGCAGATCGCGATCATGCACCGCGAGCTGGTCGAACGGCGCGAATGGATCGTCGAATCGCGGTTTCTCCATGCGCTGAACTTCTGCATGTTCCTCCCGGGTCCTGAAGCCACCCAGCTCGCCATCTACATCGGCTGGCTGCTGCACGGGACGCCCGGCGGAATTGTTGCCGGCGTGCTGTTCGTGCTGCCTTCGGTCGCCATTCTCTGGGGATTGAGCCTGCTGTACGCCACCTTCGCCGGCCTGGGCTGGGTGGCCGCGATCTTCTACGGGCTCAAGGCGGCAGTCCTCGCCATCGTGGCCCATGCGCTGGTGCGCATCGCGCGGCGCGCGCTCCAGTCGGCCCTGTCAGTGGTCATCGCCATCGCCTCTTTTGTGGCCCTCTTCGTCTTCCAGGTGCCGTTTCCCCTGGTGATCGTGGCCGCGGGTTTCATCGGCCTGGTCGGTGGCATGCTGCGCCTTCCGGCCTTCATGCCCTCCCGGGATTCCGCCGAGCCGGCCGCGGCCTACTCCGAGGCATCCCGGGCCCGCCCCAGCTGGGGCAGGAGTCTCAAGGTCGTCCTGCTGTGCGGGGTACTCTGGTGGCTACCGGTCGTCCTGGCTGGCCTCTGGCTGGGATGGGACAATCTGCTGGTACAGGAAGGCGTGTTCTTCAGCAAGGCGGCGATGGTCACCTTCGGCGGGGCCTATGCCGTGCTGCCCTATGTCGCTCAGCTCGCTGTCGGGAAGTTCGGCTGGCTCTCGGCGTCACAGATGCTGAGCGGACTGGGCCTGGCCGAGACGACGCCCGGGCCGCTCATCATGGTCGTGCTCTTCGTGGGGTTTCTTGCCGGTTGGCAGCACCCCGCACCCCTGACCCCGCTCGGCATGGCCACGGCTGGCGCACTGCTCACCACCTGGGTGACCTTCGTCCCCTGCTTCATGTGGATCTTTCTGGGCGCGCCGTTCGTGGAGCGACTCTATGGCAGTCCCATGCTGACCGGCACCCTGGCCGCGATTACGGCCGCGGTGGTCGGCGTGATCGCCAATCTTGCGGTGTGGTTCGGAGGTCACGTGCTGGCCCCGGAGGGAGTACTGGACCCCTTCGCGCTGGTGCTGGGAATCGTGGTACTGACCGGGCTCATCCGCTGGAAGTGGGATGTGGTGCCGGTGGTGTTCGGTGCGGGATTGGCGGGGTTAGTGTACAGGATGCTGCTCTGATAGCCACAACAGCCAACGCAAAGGCGCCGCCGGAAAGAGGGTCAGGGTGTTTCTTTGCGACTTTGCATTGAGGCGGTTGGTCGAACGTTTACCGGACGGCGTATGGGCTAGAAATGAAGAAGGCGGTCCGAGCGGGCCGCCCTTACAGCACCGGCCCCTGCTGGGGGGCGGGTTTGAATATCCTGAGCGGCGGATTCCCGTCGAGCCCCACGAACCGGAGCCCCAGCAGGGCCAGGTCGTCGGGGTTCAGGCTGCTCAGGGTCTCCTGATCCAGGAACCCGCTCCGCCGGGCACATGGCTCACAAATCCCGTGGGAAACCTCGGGGCTATCCGAGGACCCCTCGAGAGTGTCGCCACACCAGGCGCAGCGAAAAAGCAACGACATTGGTTCCCCTGACTCCGTGTCACGCAATGATTTCCCCGCACTTAACCGCGTAGGTGGCCACCCGGGGGGAGTTTACGAGTGCTGCGGGGGCTTGAAATGGCATTTCGCATGCCATGTCAAGGTATGACAGGAGGGAGACTTACGAGGTCTTAATTCGGTATCAGGGAGATCCGCATTTTGGGCTTCCTTCCCCCCATCCCGGCGGGGTGCTGTTACCCACGGCCATACCGCAGATGACCGGCGCTTTCTGGTCCACGACCAGTCCCACCCATCCTCGCCGGTCTGCCTCCATGAGGTGGAGAATCGCACCCTGCTCGGCCTCCCAATCGAGAGTCCCGTTCACGGTTGCATAGCGACTGTTGTCGGCATAGAACATCTCCTGGGCCACCACCAGGTTCCGCAGGGATACCTTGAGGCCTTCGCTCAAAGAGGCGCGGTCGGTTGAGTCCGGAGGCGTGGCCTCCGCCACCACGGCCCTCGCCGTGTCGAGTACCAGGCTAAACACGGAAATGTGCTCGACATCGCTGGCGTCCCAGTGGCGGCCGATCACGAAGTCACTGCCGAGCTGATGGATCTCAAACGGTTGCGGAAGCTCAGCTATCGCGAGCAGCACGCCATCGGGAGAATGCACCTGCCACGCTTGGGTGCTGTCGCCCCGCAGGCGGACCTGGCTCCAGATCCGGCCATCTCCGGCCACCTGCACATAGCGGTAGGCTCCGGGAGGTGGGTCTCCCATGCCCAGCAATGCCCTGCTTACTCCGGGCCGCCCGCTCGAGTCCGTAGGTCCCACGATCCAGTTGGCGCGATAGAGCCAAACCCAGAGGGGAAATGAGGAAAACGATCCCGGTCCATCGATCCGCTGCGCATCGACATAGGCACCGGTTGAATCGAACCTCGAGAGGCGCCCCTCCCCGCGATCGTAAACGGCGAATCCCTTTAACGGCGTTGCCACCAGCTGAAGCCCGCCACTGAACTCGCCCGGGCCGGATCCTTTGCGCCCGATCCGGCTCGCGAAGTGACCCAGCGAATCGTACACCCGGATCTCGTTCGACCCGGTGTTGGCCACCAGTACCCGACCGTCGCTGAGCCGGAGTGAGCTCGAGGCGCCATCCAGCTCATAGGCTTCGTCGCCCTCGGCGACACCAACATCCAGCAGCGGCTGCTCGGCGAAGTGCCAGCGCGGCACCTCGTTCCGAGCCGCTTCGCGGGCAGCGCAACCGAGTATCACGAGCAAACCGGAGCTCAACAGGACCGAGCGTATCATGGTTTCTCCAGTGTGGGCCATTGCTGGGAGACGCAGTGCAGGGCGCCGAGACCCCAGACCATGTCGGTACAGTCAATCCCGATTACCCGCCGGTCGGGGATGAGGTCCTGCAGTATCTGACGGGCGGTCTCGTCGCGTCGAGAACGGTAGGTGGGGAGCAGCACCGCACCGTTGGCGAAGTAGAAGTTGGCATAGCTGGCGGGCAGCCGCTGGTCTTCGTGGTACACCGGATCCGGCATCGGCAGGGTCACAACCCGAAGCGGCTGACCATCCTGGTCCTTCATGGTGCGGAGCCGCTTCAGGTTGTCCATCAGCGGCTGGTAGTTCTCGTCGGCGGGGTCTTCCTCGACCACGGTCACTACGGTCCGCGGGTCCACGAACCGGGTGAGATCGTCCACGTGGCCGTCGGTATCGTCCCCTGCGATCCCATCGCCCAGCCACAGGATGTTGCTCACGCCGAGGAAATCGCGAAGCTTCTGTTCGATTTCCTGCCTGGACAGCGCCGGATTGCGATTGGGATTGAGCAGGCAGGCCTCGGTGGTCAGCAGGGTGCCCCGGCCGTTGACGTCGAGCGATCCGCCTTCCATGACGATGCCGGGATGGTAGACCGGGATTCCGAATTCCCTGCCGATCTCGGTCGGGATGACGTCGTCCAGGTCGAACGGGGGATACTTGCCACCCCAGGCGTTGTAGCCCCAGTCGATGATGGCCTCTTCCGGGCCGCCGGGGCCGTTCTTCCGCACGAAGATCGGTCCGTGATCCCGGCACCAGGCATCGTTGGTCGGGTGGTAGTGGAAGAAAATCCGGCCTTGCGGAACATCGGGGTGGCTGACCAGGTCGCGGACCGCGATCTCCTCGTCGGGCCCGGCGACGTTGATGTGGACCTCTTCGCGCGGGGCGAGATGGCGGACGAATTCGGCGAAGATGGCGGGGACGGGAGCGAACTTGCCGGGCCAGGTCGCCTCTTTGTGAGGCCACGAAAGCCAGGTTCCTCGATGCGGCGCCCACTCGGGAGGCATGGAGTAGCCGAGCCTCGCAGGAACTGCATTAGCGATTGGATGATTAGCCATTAGCGAATTGGATGCGTTTTCAAGTACCAGGTTCGCGCCAAAAAGACTCCAACAGATCCTGGATATTGCCTACCTTGTGAGCCACCTACTCATACCAGAGTCCCCAATGGACCCGCAGTCTGACCCGTTATCCTACCGACAGAGAATGTCAGACCTGCAGGCGAGGACCAAACAGAGAGCCCTCAGGATCGTCCGGCTCTGCGCGAATCTTGGAGGGAAGCCTGAAGCGCGCGTCATTCGAGGACAACTGCTTCGGTCGGCTATGAGTTTCGCCGCCAACTACCGGGCAGTTTGTCGGGCCAGGTCACGAAAGGAATTCGTTGCCAAGTTGGGCGTGACCATTGAAGAGTTGGATGAAAGCCAATTCTGGATTGAGTTTGCCACTGACGCCAGGCTGATTCGGCAAAAGAGAGTTGGGGCGTTGAGAGCCGAACTCGAGGAGCTCCTTGCTATCCTCAATGCATCACGGGCAACCGCACGAAAGCGGCTTGGAGAATCGGGTCATTCATCCAATCGCTAATCACTAATGGCTAATCAATGAACCGTCTTGTAATCCCCTCGTAGGCGTCCACCCGGCGATCTCTCAGGAACGGCCAGTGCGTCCGCGCCGTGTCGATCATGCCGAGGTCGCATTCCACGACCAGGGTCTCCTCGCCCTGTCCGGCCCGGGCCAGGACGTTGCCGTAGGGATCCACGACAAAGCTGTTCCCCCAGAACTCGATTCCGCCTCCGGCATCGCCCTCATGCCCTACCCGGTTGACCGCCGCGACAAAGACCCCGTTGGCGATCGCGTGGCTCCGCTGCATGGTCTCCCAGGCATTCTGCTGCGCCGGGCCATACTGCGACTTCTCGGCGGGCAGCCAGCCGATCGCGGTCGGGAAGAACAGGATATTGGCCCCGTGCAAGGTGGTGAGCCGGGCGCCCTCGGGGTACCATTGGTCCCAGCAGATCAGGGTGCCGACGTTGCCGAACCTGGTGCTCCAGCTGCGGAAGCCGAGGTCGCCCGGGGCGAAGTAGAATTTTTCGTAGTACTGCGGATCGTCCGGGATGTGCATCTTCCGGTACTTGCCCATCAGCGACCCGTCGGCATCGATCATCGCCGCGGTGTTGTGATAGAGACCCTCGGCCCGCTTCTCGAACAATGAAGCGACAATCACCACGCCCAGCTCGGCGGCCAGCTTGCCCAGCCGCTCGGTGCTGGGTCCCGGAATCGGCTCGGCGAGCTTGAAGTACTGG
>JBDTTZ010000369.1:0-1973 GCA_040008015.1 Gemmatimonadota bacterium | reverse complement strand
TACCGCCCGTTGTACCCGAACGGCGATGCCGCGGCCCAGGGGAAGGTGCGGTCGTTGTTATTGAACTCGGCCTGGGCCTGGTCCGGGTAGGTGTCGAAGATGTTTCGGGCGCCGATCGACAGGTTGACGGCGCTGAAGCGATAGCCAATCTCGGCATCGATCAGGGTTTTCCCGCCGTACTCCTCGCGGTCGGTGAAGCTGGGCTGGGCCGAGGCGAATCCGCCGAAGTAGTTGACCCGGGCCAGGGAATGCCAGCGGCCGGACGACCAGAGCGCCGTGAGGGTGCCGCGCCAATCGGGCCGTTCCTCCTCGATGCCTACCTTGGTGACGAGATCGAGGACGCTGGTGAGGTCGGTCGCGGTGCCCTGCAGGATCGCGGGCAGGGGCGCCACCCGGGCGATCTCGTTCTTGGTGTAATTCACCCCGGCAATGAATTCCAGGGTGCTGGCGGCGCCGACCGGCAGCCGGTAGTCGGCCGTCAGGTCCACGCCCTGGGTCCTGGTGTCGAGCCCGTTGGTGAAGAACTGCACCCCGGCGATGTTGGAGAAGCCGGAGTCGGCCAGGATGCGTTGTGATACGGTATCCCCGAAGGTTGCGCCCAGGAGTACCCGGTCGTTGATCTTGATGTGGAAATAATCCAGGGTGAACGTCAGGCGGTCATTCGGCGTAAAGGCGAGCCCGGCACTCAGGTTCACCGAGGTTTCTTCCTTCAGCGCCTTGGCGCCGAAGATACGGGAGGCCGGATTGTCCACCGGGAAGTTGCCGATTTCCAGGAGCGTTCCACCGATGAAGTTGGTGGTGGTGTGGCTGAAAAAGCTCTGCGACAGTCCCGGGGCGCGGAACCCGGTACTGGCGGCGCCGCGAAAGACGATGCGCCTGGATGGCTGGAACCGAAGCGCCAGCTTGCCGCTGATGTTGGAGCCGAAGTCGCTGTAGTTCTCAAACCGCCCGGCCACGTTGGCCAGCACCTGGGATGTGAGATTGGTCTCCAGATCGAGGTAGGCTCCGAAATTGTTCCGGCTGTGCTTGCTCGCGTCGCTGGGTGAGAATCCCCCGAACACCGATGAACCGGCCGGAGCCAGCCCGGAGGGATTAATACTGGCGCTGTCCTGGGCAAGATGGCCGCCGTTGATCCATGAGGCGGTTTCCCCTGCCTGGATTTCGTAGCTCTCGTGACGATACGCTGCGCCCAGGGCCACGTTGACCGGCCCCGGCATTCCCAGGTTCAGCGCTTTTGCCAGGTTCAACCCGCCCAGGAGCTCACTCCGGGACAGCGTTCCGGCATCGAACGAAGTCTGGTTGGGAATCCCCGGATCGTCGGGGGTTCCCAGGAGGCCATCGGCTCCGGGAGCGCAGGGCGTGTCGAGGCAGGGACCCAGCGAGGAGTTGAGCGTGTTGTCCAGGTGATAGTTGAAGGTGTTCTTGCCGTAGGACCCGCCGAGATCGAAGGCCCATCCGGAAAGACTGGTACGGAAGCCGGCGGCGCCGGAATAGTCGTTGACGTTGGGATGGAACTCGGGCAGGAATCCCTGGGGATAAATCTCCGTCCAGTTCCTGGGGCTGTCGAGGTAGCGCCAGAACCCGTTGCCGGTGCCGGTGCGATGACTGTACCCGCCAAACGCGTAGATTTCACTGGTCCCCGCTGCGTTCACCGGCATCCGGAAGTTCGCGAACGTCATCGCGTCCTTTTCGAGTCCGTCCCCCCAGTGCAGGTTCGGTTGTTTCAACGAATTCTGCTTCTTGATGATGGTGCCGGTCAGCGTGTCGATCACGTCGGTGATGCCATTGGCGTCCGCCAGGAACTGGTCGGGCCAGGCACGGTTGGTCGGATCCCGGTGCAGGTACTCCCCGAACACACTGAGGGACCCGCGGCCCAGCTCGAGCCCCACGCCACCGTTCAGGTCGGCCGAGGTCCCGTCGTCCGGATAATCCTTGGTCACGTAAGTGCCGGCATCGGCGTTCAGGAAGGGCGT
>JBDTTZ010000368.1:0-7416 GCA_040008015.1 Gemmatimonadota bacterium | reverse complement strand
TGGAGCTGCTGGTGGACCAGCCGTTCGTCGTGCTGCGCGACTACGCGCACACGCCAGATGCGCTGGAGCGGGCGCTGTCCGCCCTGCGGCCACTTACCACCGGGCGGCTGCTCGTTGTCTTCGGATGCGGCGGCGATCGCGATACCGGGAAGCGTCCGGTCATGGGACGGATCGCGACGGAGCTGGCCGACCTCCCGATCGTGACTTCAGACAATCCGCGTACCGAGAATCCCGACGCGATCATTGACGACGTCGAGCGGGGCATGGGCGCCAAGCCGCACCGGCGGATTGCCGACCGGCGGGAGGCGATTCACGCCGCGCTGAAAGAAGCCCGGGCGGGAGACACCATCCTGCTGGCCGGTAAGGGACACGAGACCTACCAGGTGATCGGCCGCGATAAACTGCCGTTCGACGAACGCACCATCGTGCTCGACGGATTGAGCCGCCGGTGAGCTGGTCGAGCCGCTTTGTCGCCGACGCGCTGGAGCTGCCGGCCGGGCCGGCCGTGGAGTTCAGCGAGATTTCCAGCGACACCCGTACCCTCCACCCGGGCGCCCTGTTCGTGGCGCTGGTGGGTGAGCATTTCGATGGCCACGACCACCTGCGGCGGGCCCTCGATGCCGGTGCCACCGGCGCGATGGTGCGAAAGGGCACGCCGCCGGTCCCCGGACTCATCTTTTTCGAGGTAGACGACACGCTGCACGGGTACGGCCGACTGGCGCGCGCCCGAAGGCGCCAGATCAACGGTCCGGTCGTCGCCGTCACCGGCAGCAACGGCAAGACCAGCACCAAGGAGATGGTGGCCGCCGTGCTGCGCACCAGGTACGCCGTCCACGCGACCCGGCTCAACCTCAACAACCTCGTAGGAATTCCTCAGACCATCCTGGCTGCTCCACCGGAAACCACTGCGCTGGTCATCGAGGCCGGCGCCAACATACCCGGTGAGATTGCCCGGGCCCGGGAGATCATCGAGCCTTCGGTGGCCATCATCACCAATGTTGGCGATTCTCATCTCGAGGGGTTCGGTACCCGGAACGGGGTGATGCTGGAGAAGCTGGCACTGCTGAGCGGGGTTCCCCTCGCCGTGGTGGGTACCGATCCGCCGGACCTTGGTCGCCAGGCCCGGGGCCGGGCGCGACGGGTGCTGACGGCCGGTCTCAAGGACTCCGACGTCGTCCCGTCATCGCTGACCGTCGATGGCTCAGGCCGCCCCTCCTTTACCATCGATGGGGTCGATGTCCGCCTGCCGATCCGGGGGCAACACCAGGCGGCGAACGCCATGCTGGCCTGGGCGCTGGTTCGGGAGCTGGGACTGGATCGGAAGGCCGCGGCCGCGGCGCTCTCGTCGCTGGCGTTGCCGGGGGGACGGGGCGAGGTCGTTGAAGTGGGCGGGCTCACCATCGTGAACGACGCCTATAACGCCAACCCGGCTTCCTTTCGCACCGCGATCGCCACTGCCCAGGCCATGCGCCAGGGCCGGCGGCTGGTCTTCATTGCCGGCTCCATGCGCGAGCTGGGGAAAGACTCGAAGCGTTTTCATCACGAAATCGCCGGTGAGCTGGCCGCGCTCAATCCCGAGGTGCTGGGCGTGGTAGGCGATTTTGTCGCGGCCATCAAGCCGCACACCCAGGTCCTGGGACAGCGACTTCTCCAGGCCAGCGATCCGATGGCGCTCGGACCGCTGCTGAAGGAGCGGTTGCAGGGGAATGAGCTCGTGGTCCTCAAGGCGTCGCGGGGCGTGCAGCTGGAGCGTATCTTACCATTTCTGGGTATTAACATCGAAGCTCATTAGTCGCGTATGGCTTATGGCGTATGGTAGTTCAACAGGTAGCCCATCGCGCTGGAACTGTCGGGGAAACGATCTGCCATATGCCATACGCCATATGCTATTGCCACACGCCCCAAACTTTCGTTGAGGTTTGATGTTCTACCACCTGTTCACGCCGCTCGGGAAGACGTACCTCATTTTCAATCTGTTCAACTACATCAGCTTCCGCGCCGCGGGAGCGATGGTGACGGCGTTGTTAATCGCGTTCATCGTCGGGCCCGGAATCATCCGGGCGCTCCGGGCCCGGAAGATCGGGCAGGTCATCCGGGCGGATGGCCCGGCGACCCACCAGGGAAAGCGCGGGACGCCCACGATGGGCGGGATCATCATCCTCATCGCCACCATCGTCCCCACGCTGCTCTGGGCCCAGCTCAGCAATCGTTTCGTGCTGGTGGCCATGCTGGCCACGCTGTGGATGGGGGGGATCGGCTTCATCGACGATTACCTGAAGATCGTCCAGGGGAAGTCCCGGGGACTGGTGGCCAAGTGGAAGCTGGTGGGGCAGGTGAGTTTCGGCCTGGTGTTGGGGCTGGTGCTCTACCTCCATCCGGTGGTGGACCCGGCAACCATTCCCGCCACCGGAACCACGCTCCCCTTCTTCAAGTACCTGGTGGTGAATTTCTCGCCGGTGATCTTCGTCATCTTCGTGACGACCGTAATCACCGGCAGCACCAACGCGGTCAACCTCACCGACGGCCTGGATGGGCTGGCCACCGGTCTCACCGCGATCGCGGCGGCCGCCTTTGCCTTCTTCGCCTACGTTTTCGGCCGGATCGACGCGACCGACTACCTGAACCTCTTCTATCTCCCCGGCTCCGGGGAGCTCACGATTTTCCTGAGCGCGCTGATGGGTGCGAGCCTGGGGTTTCTCTGGTTCAACGCCCATCCGGCCCAGGTCTTCATGGGCGATACCGGCAGTCTCGCGATCGGCGGGGCGCTCGGCACGGTCGCCATCCTGCTCAAGGCCGAGTTCCTGCTGCTCCTGATAGGCGGGGTGTTCGCCCTGGAGGCGGTCTCGGTGCTGATGCAGACCGGAAAGTACAAGTGGCTCAAGCGGACCCGGGGAAAGGAATACGCCGACGCCCACCGGGTATTTCGAATGGCGCCGCTGCATCACCATTTCGAGAAGTTGGGCTGGCTGGAGACGACCGTCGTCACGCGATTTTATATCCTGGGGATCTTTTGCGCGTTGTTGGCTTTTGCGACGTTGAAGGTTCGTTAACTGCTTCACCGCAAAGGTGCCAAGCACGCAGAGTTCGGCTAAGAACCACCTACAATGACAAACGTGACTTAGTAGTCCTTCGCGGCACATGGCGTCCTTTGCGCCTTTGCGGTGAATTGATCAACCGATCGGAATCTGAATGTTCGAAGAATGGAAGGCCAGCGGGAAGGAAGTCGCGGTGCTCGGCCTGGGACGCAGCGGTATCGCCGCCGCGCGCCTGCTGCTCTCCCGGGGCATCAAGGTCTTCGCCTCCGAGAGCGACAGCGGGACCGACCTGGAAGCCAAGACCGCTCCGCTGGGCCGGGCGGGGGCGTCGGTGCAGCTGGGTGGACACGACCTGATGCGGGTGAAGCGGGCGATCGCGGTGGTGGTGTCGCCCGGCATTCCTCCCCAGGTGGCGCCGCTGGAGACGGCGAGAAAGGCGGGCATCCCGATTCATTCGGAGATCGACGTTGGCTTCCTGGCGCTGCCGGAGGCCACCCGCATCATCGCCATTACCGGAACCAACGGCAAGACGACTACGACGGCATTGACGGCGCACCTCCTCACTGCGGCCGGCCTCCGGGCAAGCGCGGCGGGGAATATCGGCACCCCGCTGGCGCAGGCGGCCATGGAGGAGGAACCCTACCAATGGCTGGCGGTTGAAATCTCCTCCTTTCAGCTGCACGACAGCGAGTATTTCGCGCCCGCGATCGGCATCGTCACCAACCTGGCGCCCGACCACCTCGACCGGTACCCCGCGATCGAAGAGTACTATGCCGACAAGGCGCGGCTGTTTGGTCACGCCAAGAAGGATTCGATCTGGGTCTTGAACGCCGACGATCCGGCCGTGCTGGCCATGGCCAGGGCGAAGCCCGGGCAGCAGCGAAAATTTTCGGTCAAAGCCAAGGCCGCTGGCTGGTACGATCAGGTCAAGCGCAAGCTGATGCTGGGCAGGGGCGGCCTGCTGGCCCGGGACGAGCTCCCCCTGCTGGGCGAGCACAACGTCGCAAATGCCCTGGCTGCCGCGCTGGCGGTGCAGTCGGCGGGTGTGAGCAACGACAAGATCGCGGAGGGACTCCGCACCTTCCGGGCGCTCCCTCACCGGATGGAACCCGTCCGCGAAGTAAAGGGCGTGCTCTGGATCAACGATTCCAAGGCGACCAATATCGCATCCACCACGGTGGCCCTCGACGCCCTGGACCGGCCCTTCGTGCTGCTGCTGGGAGGGCGGCACAAGGGGGAGCCGTACAGCGTGATGGGGGAGAAGCTGAAGGGGCGCGCCCGGGCAGTGGTGGCCTATGGCGAAGCCGCGGAACAGATCGAACGGGACCTCAAGAAGACCGTGAAGGTGGTGCGCGCCTCGGGCTTCGACGACGTGATCTCCAAGGCGGCGGGCCTGGCCAAGTCCGGCGATGCCGTCCTGCTCTCTCCCGCCTGCTCCAGCTACGACATGTTCCGAAACTATGAAGACCGGGGCGCCCGCTTTCGCGCCGCGGTGGAGGCCATGTGAGCGCGCCGTCCCTAATGCATCCGGGGGATCTGCGCTGGGAGACCCGGCTGCTCGCCGTGGTTACCGCCACCATGGTGGTCTTCGGGATTGCCGCGATGTACGGGGCGTCCAGCCTGGTGGCCAAGCAAGGCGGGGGATATGTCGGAAGCGACTACGCCATCACCCAGCTGAGCGGTGCCGTGCTGGGCGGTATCGCATTGCTCGTCGCCTCACGCGTCGACTACCGAATCTGGCAGAGCCTGGCCTGGCCGCTGATCCTGGTCACGATCTTCTTTCTGTTCCTGCCGCTGCTGCCATTTACCCACGGCATCGCGCCCCTGCGGAACGGGGCCCGGCGCTGGATCCAAATCGGACCGATCAGCTTTCAGGCTTCGGAGCTGGCCCGGCTCACCATCGTGATCTGGTGCGCCATGCTGGCCGCGAAAAAAGGAGACCAGGTCCGCCAGTTCAAGAAGGGCGTAATGCCGTTTATGGTTGTCATCGGCTTCGTCTCGGGCCTCATCCTGCTGGAGCCGAACCTCTCGATGGCGACCCTGGTTGGACTGCTCGGCATGCTCATTGTATTCACCGCCGGCGCCAAGATCGGCCACTTCATGCTGCTCGGCTTTGGCGCGGTGCTGATCGTGGCCAACCGGATTCACGATGTGGAGTGGCGGATCGGCCGGTTGGTCGCCTTCCTGGATCCCAGCAACTCGACCTCCCCGGCGGCCTACCAGTTGTCGCAGTCGATCATCGGGTTCGGCTCCGGCCAGCTCTTCGGTCTCGGGTTCGGCCAGGGTCAGCAGAAGCTGGGCTATCTGCCTTACGCCTATTCCGATTTTCTCTTTTCCACCATCGGTGAAGAGTGGGGCTTCATTGGCGTCCTGCTGCTGGTGGTCATGTTCACGCTATTCTGCTGGATGGGGTTCCGCATTGCGCGCACCGCGAGCGACGCCTTTGGCCAG
This sequence comes from Gemmatimonadota bacterium, assembly GCA_040008015.1. Lineage (GTDB taxonomy): Bacteria > Gemmatimonadota > Gemmatimonadetes > Gemmatimonadales > GWC2-71-9 > DASYPP01. Next base: position 1,930 of record JBDTTZ010000368.1, on the reverse strand, counting down.
TACCTCGCCGTTGGCCTCACGGCTGCCATCGGGATCTCGGCGTTCATGCACATGGCGGTGACCATGGGCCTGATGCCGACCACCGGTCTCACGCTGCCGTTCATGTCTCACGGGCGGTCGAGCCTGATGATTTCACTGCTCGGCACCGGCATCCTGATCAATATCGGCAGACAGAGGGGCCGGCCTGCGCCGGCGGCGAAGCGGAGTAAGAAGGAAGCTGGAAAGAAGGGCTGAAGCCATCTCTGCCATGTCGAGGACAGTGCTTATCGCGGGCGGCGGAACCGGCGGCCATCTGATGCCGGCCCTGGCCATCGCCGAATGCCTGCGCGCCACCCACGCCGATCTCGAGCCGGTTCTGGTCGGCGCGACCCGGGGTATCGAGAGCACGGTTCTTCCTACCCGTTCTTTCCGTCACTACCTGCTCCCCGCCGAGCCGCTCTACCGTCGCCAGTGGTGGAAGAACATCCGCTGGCCATTCATTGCCATGCGCCTGGTACGGGAGGCTGGCGCCGTCCTGGACAAGGAGCAGCCGGCCGTGGTGATCGGGACCGGTGGGTATGCCTCCGCCCCGATCGTCTGGCTCGCCGCGCGGCGGGGGATTTCAACGGCCCTCCAGGAGCAGAACGCTTTTCCGGGGATGGCGACCCGCCGCCTGGCCCGGATGGTCCGCCAAGTATATCTGGGTCTTCCGGAAGCCGCGGCGAAGCTCAGCCCGGGGCCCAGGACCAGCATCTTTGAAACCGGCAACCCGATCCTTCCCCCGGATTCCGCCCGACGAAGCGCCGGCGTGACGCGTTTCAGCCTCACACCGGGCCGACCCGTGCTCCTGGTGACCGGCGGCAGCCAGGGCGCGCTGGCGATCAACCGGGTGGTGGCGGAATGGCTGAGGCTGGGCGGCGGAAGGGACATCACTGTGCTTTGGGCAGCGGGGAAGACGAGTTACCAGGAGTTCGCCGGTCTGCACCAGCCGTCCGACGTCCAGGTCTTCGATTTTCTCGATCCCATGGCTGACGCCATGGCGGTGGCGGACCTCGCCGTGGCCCGGGCCGGTGCGATTACCCTGGCGGAGCTCTGCGCGTGGGGAGTGCCCAGCATCCTGGTCCCGCTGCCCACCGCCGCGGCCGATCACCAGAGCTCGAATGCCCGGGCGCTGGCCGCGGCGGGCGCGGCGGTTCATCTGCCCCAGTCGGAGTTGTCGGCCGACACGCTGGGAAAGGCCGTCATGGAGCTCATCACCAACCAGGGTGCGCGCCGGGCGATGGGTGAAGCGGCATTGAAACGCGGCCGCCCCAACGCGGCGGCCGAGATTGTTGCCCATATCGTGAGCCTGATCTCATGATGACCCGGCCTCCTGGTGCACCGCAGGGCAATCCTGAGGCCTTGCTGGTTCGGGAGCTGGGAGTTCGCCAGCTTGCCGCCGGGATATTCAACTACACCGTGGGAAGCGGGATCTTCGCGTTGCCGGCGTTCGCGGTGGCGCTGCTGGGCTCGTCGGCGGCCATCGCATACCTGGTGTGCGGCGTCGTGATCGGACTCGTGGTGCTGTGCTTCGCCGAAGCCGGAAGCCGGGTGGACCGCACCGGTGGACCCTACGCCTACGTCGAAGTGGCCATGGGGCCGGTGGTCGGGTTGATCGCGGGAGCGTTGTTATGGCTGGCGGAGCTGACTGCCGGCGCGGCCGTCGCCACCATCTTTGCGGGCTCAGTTGCCGCGCTGGTCGGGCCGACCGGCGGCTTTCCACTCCGGGAGACACTGCTCGTCGTGGTCTTTGCTGTCCTGGCGGTCGTCAATATTCGCGGGGTGAGGAACGGGGCGCGGGTGCTGGAGGTCGCCACCGTGGCCAAGCTGCTCCCGCTGGTCCTCTTCGTCCTGGTCGGCGCGTTCTTCGTCGTTCCGGCCAACCTGGTCTGGACCAACATTCCTTCGGCCT
>JBDTTZ010000367.1:0-2528 GCA_040008015.1 Gemmatimonadota bacterium | reverse complement strand
CTTCGGCGCTGATGTTCTCGGCGGCCAGCAGCTCCGCCGCCTTGAGGGCGACCGACACCGTCTTGGAATGGCAGATCAGGGTGACGTCGCTGCCCTCCCGCTTGATGTCCGCCACGCCGATGGGAACGACATACTCGCCGTCGGGGACCTCGCCCTTCATGTTGTACAGCATCTCACCTTCGATGAATATCACCGGGTTGTCATCCCGGATCGCGCTCTTGAGCAGGCCCTTGGCGTCCGCCGGTGTCGCCGGCATGACCACCTTGAGCCCCGGGATGTGGGCGTAGTGGGCCTCGAGCGCCTGGGAATGCTGGCTGCCAAGCTGGAGCGCGGCGCCACCCGGGCCCCGCACCACCATCGGCACCCCGACCTGTCCACCCGACATGTAGCGGAGCTTTGCCGCGGAATTGACGACCTGGTCCAGCGCCAGCAACGCAAAGTTGAAGGTCATCATCTCGATTACCGGCCGTAGGCCGACCATGGCTGCGCCGACCCCGACCCCGGCGAACCCCAGCTCGGTAATCGGCGTGTCCACCACCCGGAGCGGACCGAATTCGTCCAGCAACCCACGGCTCACTTTGTACGCGCCCTGGTACACCCCGACTTCCTCGCCCATCAGGAAAACCTTGGGGTCCCGGTGCATCTCTTCGCGCAGGGCCTGGTTCAGTGCATCACGGTACGTAATTACGGCCATCATCTCTCCAAGTGACAAGTGACAGGTGACAAGTGACAGGTCCTCATGAGCTTGTCACTTGTTACTTGTCACATGTCACGTCTCTGGTGCGTACACATCGGTGTACAGCTCTTCCGGCGCGGGATCCGGAGCTTCCTCCGCGAACTTGTAGGCGTCCTCCACTTCGGCCATGACTTCGGCGTCCATCGCCTTGATCGCGGCTGTGGTCATGACGCCCTGTTCGGTCACGTGCTGGGACCAGAGCGTGATCGGATCCCGCTTGCGGTGCTCCTCGACCTCTTCTTTCGTCCGGTAGTGGCCGTGGATCGGATCGGACATCGAATGACCCATGAACCGATAGGTGCGGATCTCCAGCAGGGTAGGGTGCTTGTCCTTGCGGCCCCGCTCCACCGCCCGGTCCATCGCCGCTTTCACCGCGAGCACTTCCTGCCCGTCCACCACCTCGTTGGCCATGTCGTAAGAACAGGCGCGTTCCGAGATATCGTAGATGGCGCTGGCCCGCTCGAGGGCGGTGCCCATGCCGTAGCGGTTGTTCTCGCAGATATAGATGCAGGGGAGTTTCCAGAGCGCGGCCATGTTGAGCGCCTCGTGAAAGGCGCCCTGGTTCACCGCCGCTTCGCCGAAGTAACACACCGCGACCTGGTCGGTGTCGTTGTACTTGGCCGCGAACGCCATCCCGGTGCTTAACGGGATGTGCCCGCCCACGATGCCATGCCCGCCCAGGAAGCCGAGCGACGCGTCGAAGAGGTGCATCGAGCCGCCCTTGCCCTTCGAGGTGCCCGCCGCCTTGCCGAACAGCTCTGCCATCACTGACCGGGCCGAGATGCCCCGCGCCAGTGCCTGGCCATGCTCCCGGTAGGACGTGGTCATGTAGTCGTCCGGCCGAAGCGAGGCCATGCTGCCCACGGCGACCGCTTCCTGGCCGATATACAGGTGGCAGAACCCGCCGATCTTGCCCAGGCTGTAGGCTTCGCCGGCCTTTTCCTCGAACCGCCGGATCAACAGCATCTGCCGCAGCCAGTGGCGATACTGCTCGGCGGTTTCCGGGTCGATGGTCTTCTTGCTGGAAGTAACTGTGGACGCCATTACGACTCCTTCTTTGCCTGCGCGACCTGCTCCCATGCGTGGTATGACGACCGGGTCAGGGGACTCGCCTGCACGTGACGAAAGCCCATGCGGAGCCCGATCGCCTGGAGCTCGTTGAATTCCTCCGGGGTGTAGTACCGCACAATGGGCAAATGGCTCTCCGATGGCCGGAGGTACTGGCCCAGCGTCACGATATCGACGTCGCTCTCCCGGAGATCCCGAAGACAGGTGAGGACCTCATCCCACTCCTCGCCCATGCCCAGGATGATTCCCGACTTGGTGAGTCCGCCGGGCGCCATCCGGCGCGCATTCATCAGAAGCTTCAAAGCTCTCTCATAGCGCCCGCCGGGGCGGGCGAGCCGGTAGAGACGCTCGGCCGTTTCGAGGTTGTGATTCAGAATGTCGGGGCCCGCGTCCATCACGATCTGGAGCGCCTGCACCGAACCCTTGAAGTCGGGGATCAGTACTTCGACCGAGGTCTCGGGTAACCGCTTCTTGATTTCCACGATGCAGCCGGCGAACGCCTCGGCGCCGCCGTTGGGGAGATCGTCACGGTCCACCGACGTGATGACGACGTGCTGCAGCCCCATTTCGGCCACGGCCTCCGCCAGCCGCACCGGTTCCACCGGGTCGAACGGAGCCGGGGTCCCGTGGGCCACCGCGCAGTAGGCGCAATTTCTGGTGCAGACATCTCCCAGGATCATGAAGGTGGCGGCCTCGTGCTCCCAGCACTCGCCGATGTTCGGGC
>JBDTTZ010000366.1:0-3468 GCA_040008015.1 Gemmatimonadota bacterium | reverse complement strand
ATCACCATGAACATGCCGAAGGAGAGCAGCAGGCCGACGATCAGGATCTCGATCCGGCGCACCGCCAGGTACAGGATGCTGGTGATGAGCGCGATGGTAAACGCGAAGATGGCCAGCAGCCCGCGGCGAACCTGTTGCGCCAGGAAGCGCTGCAGCTCCAGGGTGTCCCGGGGATGCCAGCGCACCCTGAGTTCTTCCCGCTCCACCCGGCGCAGCAGGTCCCGCAGAGTCCGGATGGTGGTCTGGGCTTCCTGGGCCCAGTCGTCGATCACGCTCTTGCCGTCGGGATCCAGCAGGCCGCTCAGCATTCGGTCTTTGTAGTGGTCCACCGCGGGGCGGATCACCGTCATGCCGTTGAAATTCGGGTCATAGCGCAGCCCGATTCCCTCGACCAGCACCGCGGCCCGCCCGAAGTAGACCAGCTGAGACGGCAGCATGAGCGGCCAGTCGTAGAAGGTCTTGAGCACTTCCTCGACCAGGCGCTGGAGCTGGCGCGGCGAGTAGTCATCCCGGAACGACAGCGCCATCAGCTGCTGCGCCGCATCCCGCACGGTGCCCCGGTCCACGTCGGGGTCCAGGATCCCCAGCTCATAGAAGCCGTTGATCAGGCCATCGACATCCTGCCGCCCCGCTGAGAGAATCGTGCGAATGATGCGCACCCGGGTCTCCCGCTCCACCGGCAGCACCATGCCGAAATCCAGCAGCACCACGCGCCCCTGGCGATCCACCAGCAGGTTCCCCGGGTGGGGGTCAGCGTGGAACACGCCGTCAATCAGCATCATCTGGAGGTACAGCTCCACGATCGTGCGGACCAGCGCAGTCAGCTCGAGCTCCCCGGCTGCGAGCCGCTCCTGGAGCCGGTCGATCCGGGTGCCCTCGATGTACTCCAGCACCAGGATCCGCTGCCGGGTGAGAGGCGTGATCACTTCGGGGATGACGACCCGCGGCTCGGCGGTGAAGTTCTTCCGCAGAATCCCCGCGTAGCGCCCCTCTTCCCGGAAGTCCATCTCGTCGCTGATCCGGCGCTGGAATTCCTGCACGATCGCGGTGATCGCGCGGACGTGATGATTGGGGAACAGGATGTTGAGCAGGAAGAGGATCTTGAACGAGACGTCCAGGTCCTGGCGGACGATGGCTTCCACGCCGGGGCGGAGAATCTTGACCACCACCTCGCGACCGCCGTAGCTGGCGCGATGGACCTGGCCCAGCGAGGCCGCCGCCAACGGCTCCGAATCGAACCGGGCAAAAATGGCTTCCACCGGCCGGCCGATCTCCGCTTCGATCACCCGCTCCGCGACCCCGGGCGCCAGGGGCGGGACCTGGTCCGCCAGGGTGGAAATCGCGCTCAGGTAAGGCTCGGGAAGAATGTCGGCCCGGGATCCGAACACCTGCGCCAGCTTGATGAATGCCGGGCCAAGGCCGGCCAGGGTCGCGGTCAGCCGCGCCGCCCGGCGGCGATGCTGTGCCTCGGAGCGCCGGGCCGGTCTCCCGAACACGATGAAGCGGCGGCGATCGCGGAGAAAGGCGACGACGAAGGGAAAGAGCTTGAGAAAGACCTTAAGGGCGCGCACTTAGCGGATAGCTGATGGCATATGGCCTATGGCCTATGGCAGATGGCAGCATGTTGGCGGGACGGCACATCAATGCGAGAATCAGCATCAGCACTGCCATATGCTATAAGCCATACGCCATTCATTTGAGTGCGATGGTAGAAACGGGGCCGGGTCGGATCAGCACCCGCTCGACCCGGTTGGGCGATGCCTGGACGACGTCGATCTCCAGCCCCTTGAGACTGAAGCGCTCACCCGCCAGCGGAATCCGTCCGGTAAGCTCGATCAGCATGCCGCCGATGGTGGCGGCCCTGGTGCCGAGGTCCACCGCGAACCGGATCTCGATTGCCGACGGGGGCGTTGCCCCATCGGTCTCGAAGACGCCGGAGGCCGGCGGGATCACGGTCTTCGATTCTTCATCGTGCTCGTCGAAGATCTCCCCGACCAGCTCTTCCAGCAGGTCCTCGAACGTGGCGAGACCCAGGGCGCCGCCGAATTCATCCAGGATGATCGCGAGGTGGCGCCGCTCCCGCTGCATGTCCAGCAACAGGTCCCCGCAATGCCGGCTGGCCGGCGCCAGGGTGACCGGCCGCATCGGCAGCGGGTCGCCCGGCGTCAGCTTGAACAGATCGAACGCGTGGAGAAAACCGGTGATGTCATCCAGGGTGCCGCGGTACACCGGGATCCTGGTGTAGCCGCTGTGCGCGAAGGTCATCCGGATGTCCGGCACCGGCGTGTCTTCCGCGATGGCCACGATCTCGGTGCGCGGGGTCATGATCTCCCGCACCGGGCGCTCGGTGAACGTCATCACGCCCGCTACCATCAGCATTTCCTGGTCGTTCTCCACCCCGGCGGCCGCGCCTTCGCGCAGCACCGATCCCACGTTCGCCGGACGATCACCGCGGCCCCGGCTGGGCAGCAGCGGTGACACGATGCTGACCCAGGGGCGAAGCACCGGCACCACGGCCCGCACGATCGCCTCGGCGCGCGGCTGGGCCAGCCAGCGAGGCAGCAGGTATCCGCCAAACAGCACGAGGGGAACCGCGAGCAGGATCGCCAGCGTGGCGACGATCAGGAACTGGAAGCCGGTGAAGAACACCGGGAAGCAGGCGCCCAGCACGATCACGCCAAGCGACATCGTGGCCGACGCCGCCGCCAGGTACTGATCGATATGGGAGAGCCAGGCGGGTCCGACCGCACCGCCCCGGAGCCGGCGCGACGCGGCCCGGGTGAGCTCCAGCCGGCCGACCGACACCAGCGCGGCGCCGGCCGCGGCGCCGAACACCGCGAGGATCAACCCAACCCCGAGCACGATCCAGATCATGGCCTGGTCTCCGGTCTGGACAGCACCCCGGCGGCCGGACGCAGCACCTGGATCTGGCGCACCCGGCGGCGGACCACCTGGTCGGCCACGAAGCGGTAGCCATCCAGCTCTACCGCCTCGCCCGGCCGGGGCACCCGGCCGAACAGCGCCAGGATCAACCCGCCTACCGTGGTCACGTCTTCTCGATTGAAGCTGTGGCCCAGCGCTGCTTCCATTTCCGCCAGCGCCGTGCTGCCTTCCACGACCAGCCGCGAATCGGGCGCTTCCTGGATGGACTGGACCTCGTCGGTATCGTGCTCGTCATGGATCTCACCGACGATCTGCTCCAGGATGTCTTCCAGGGTGACGATGCCCGCCGTGCCGCCAAATTCGTCCACCACCACCGCGAGATGACTGGGGCCGCGCTGGAAGTCCCGCATCTGCCGCTCCAGCGTTTTGCCTTCGGGCACAAAGGAGGCGGGGCGGATCAGCGTGTGCCACGGCTCGTCGGAATCCTGGGCCAGGCTGGCCAGCACATCCTTGGCGTACAGGACGCCGGCGAGGGCATCGGGATGTTCGTCGAATACCAGGATGCGGGCGTGCTCGGAGCCGCGG
>JBDTTZ010000365.1:0-10550 GCA_040008015.1 Gemmatimonadota bacterium | reverse complement strand
CCCTCGGCACCTATCACCTGACCAAGCTCGCGCTGAGCGCGCTGGCGGAGCGGGGGGAACTGGGCCAGGTCGCTGAGGAGGACCAGCTCGCGGTGCGGCTGGCTGCCCTGCTCCACGACATCGGCCACTACCCGTTCTCCCACGCGCTGGAGGAAGCCGGGTTTCTTCACCACGAGGCGCTGGGGGTTCAATACCTGGCCCAGGGCGAGCTGGCCGAAGCGTTGGCGACGTTCGGCGTGGGTGACCTGGAATCCCGGATCGGCGGGCTCATCCAGGGCCGCAGCAGGAGCCCGCTGGCCGGTCTCATTTCCGGCTCCCTGGATCTCGACAAAATCGAATACCTGAGCCGGGACGCCCGGATGTGCGGCGTTCCCTACGGCGCGGTGGACGTGGCCCGGCTGATCTCCGCCCTGTCACTGGTCGCCACCGAACGGGGCCCCGAGATCGGGGTCCACGAGAAAGGGGTGAGCGCGCTGGAGTCGCTGCTCTTCGCGAAGTACCAGATGTACCGGAATGTCTACTGGCACCACGCGGTGCGCTCGGCCACCTGCATGTTCAAGCGCGCGGTGTGCTCCGCCGTCGCGGCGGGCAATCTGACCGCCCAGGACCTGGCGGGACTCACCGATGGCGGGCTGATGGAGCGGTTGTTCGCCGCGGATCCGTCAGGACTCGCCCGGGCGGTGCACCAGCGGCGGCTGTATAAGCGGGCGCTCGACCTCCCGGCGAGCGAAGTACCCGAGGATGCGCAGCCCTGGCTCTGGGAACAGCCCGAGCTGCTCGGAAAGGTCGAAGACGCGTGCGCGGCACGGGCGGGATTGAAACGGGGCGAGATGCTCATCGACTTTCCGGTGCGCTCGGCCATGCTCGGCGTCGACCTCCCGCTGCGCACCCGCGATGGGCTGGTGGACCGGTTGACCTCAGAAGGGCACGAAGGACAGCTGGGCCTGCCCCGGGTAGCGGAGGAGCTGTACCGCACGGCCCGGCGATTCAGAGTCTTCGTCGCGGCAACGCCGAAACAGTCCGTGGATTGGGTGCTGGAGCTGGTGAGTCAGCCGGCCGACAGGGTACTGCGGAGCGTCAGCCGGTAATACCGGCCTTGGCGGGAACCGCGGGATGCTCTCCTGAAGGGCTGTCGATCGTATCGATCTTGATAATGATCGCGGTGATGTTGTCGAGTCCACCGCGGCGATTGGCTTCCGTGATCATCCGGTCCACCCAGGTCTGGGGCCCGCCATCCGAGGTGAGGATCTTGGAGAGCTGCTCGTCCTCCAGCATTCCGGTCAGGCCGTCTGACGCCAGCAGCAGGACATCCCCGGTGCGCAGGCTCCCGAAATACACGTCGGCCACCACCTCGTTGCTGGCACCCACACAGCGGGTGATCACGTTGCTGTAGGGATGGACCCGCGCCTGCTCCGGCGTGAGCAACCCCGCGTCCACCTGCTCCTGCACGTAGGAATGATCCTTGGTGACCTGGAGAAAGTGCCCGTCGCGCAGCAGGTAGGCCCGGCTGTCGCCCACCTGGCCGATCATGTACCGGCGGGGAAGCAGGGTAAGGGTGGTAACTGTGGTCCCCATGCCCCGCTTGTCGTGCTCGGCCAGTGTGCGATCGAAGATGGCCTCATTGGCGGAACGAATCGCCACCCGCAGCCGTTCTCCCACTCCCTCGTCGTTGAGGCCCCGAAGCGAGCCCAGCTCCTTCGAGATGATCCGCACCGCCATCTCGCTCGCCACTTCGCCCGCCGCATGCCCGCCCATGCCATCCGCGACAATGAAGACCCCGCGGTCAGCGAGCATCAGGTAGTTGTCTTCGTTGCCGGAGCGAACGATTCCGACATCGGTGCGGGCCGCACAGGAGAAACGCACTGCTATCGGGTGAGCAGGAAGTAGATGACAGCGCCGAGTGCCAGGATCAGCAGCAAGGGGGCCAGCCATTTCCCTCCGGACTTCGCCGGTGCCGTGACCACGGGTGGCGGGCGCCGAGCCGCGGGCGCCGGGCGGGGAGGCTGGGGTTCCCGGGACGACGGTGCGGAAGCTCGGGGCGGGGCTGCGGACACTGGCGGTGGTGGTGGCGGCGTGGGTCGGCGGGGGGGCTCGGCCGGAGCCGGCGGCGGGGCAGGCGGAGCCTTGAGCGGTTCCATCATCTGGGTCCCACTGCCCTTCGCTACCCCCATGGCATCGTCGGTCGGCTCGAACAGCACCGACACCTGGCCGAAGCGTACCGTCACCCCGGGACCCAGGGCCACCTCGCCACTCACCGCTTCCCCATCCACGAAGGATCCGTTGGTGGAGCCGAGGTCGGTCAGCACCCAGATGCCTTCGCGGCGCTGCAACTTGGCGTGCGCCGTGCTCACGCTGTCATCGGCAATCACCACGTCGTTATACTCGGCGCGCCCGATGTTGACCACGGGAACCCGGATCGGGAGGCGGGTGCCCTTGAGCTTCCCGCTCCGCACCAGGAACGATGCCATCGCCGCCGCGCTCCCCGAAGGTTGGGCTGGAGGTTCCGGCGCGGGAGCGGTAGCCGCGGCTGGGGGAGCGAAGGGCCGAAGCGATTGGCCGTGGAGTGTGTCGTTGAGACGGTGCGATGCTCCGGAGGGCGGGATTACTCCACCACTGGACATCGGAGTCGCCGGCGGCATGCCACCCACCATCGGGGGGCGCTCCGGATTGATCGGAGGAATGACCGGGCCGCTCGACATCGGGGTCGAGAGCGGGGGAATTCCAGCTGGAAGCGGCGGTGGTTCAGGGGCGACGGACTCGGCCGGCGGCGGCGGCGACTTGGGCGCCTGGTCGGCATAGAAGCGAAACTCGGAATCCCCCACCCGGATCATGTCGGCTCGCGCCAGAGTGCGGGGTCCTTCGATCCGCTGGCCGTTCACGAAGGTGCCGTTGGTGCTGAGATCGGAGAGGACGTAGCCGCCCGGAGTTGCCGTGATCTCGGCGTGGCGGCGGGACACCTGGTTGTGTTCCACCACGACGTCGTTGCCGGCTTCCCGGCCGAACACCAGGCTGGCACCTACCGTGTATTCCCGGCCGTCGGTGAGGCAGACCAGGCGGCCGCCGGTCACCGGGGCGGGGCCACCCGCGGCCTTCTGCATCGACGGGGCGCTCGACATGGCCGCGATGGCGGAGGCGTCGAGGAACTGGGTCGATCCACTCTTTCGATTATCGACCACCAGCAGCTCGTGGCCGCCGATCTGGATCCGGTCGCCATGGAGGACCGGCACCGACTCCGCGCCAACCTTCACCCCGTTCACCTGGGTGGCCGCCGCCTCGGATGTCCGCGAAACAATGGCGCTTCCCTCGGTGGTGGCGCGAAGCACCGCGTGGCGGGCAAGAACTCCTTCGCCCGTCAGCACCAATCCACAGGAAGCGTCAGTTCCAACGGTTAGCTCGCCGGCGGGTATGTCGAAACGTCGCCCGCCGAACTCGAGTTGCATCATGTGGTTGACCCTGATCGTTACAGGTTTTCGACAAACGTACCCGGATGCACCCTAAGGGCGCAAGCCAGTGAGGGTTACGCAATTTGCGCCGGCCGCTGCTGCTCGAATTGCAGCCGATAGAGACGGTAGTATATCCCCTGCTGGGCCAGCAGCGCGCGGTGGGATCCTCGCTCCCGGATTTCACCGTGGTGCAGCACCAGGATTTCATCGGCGTGCAGGATCGTCGACAGCCGGTGAGCCACTACCAGGCTGGTTCTGCCTTCCATGACCTCTACGATGGCACGCTGGATCTGGGCTTCCGACTCGGTATCCACCGAGCTGGTGGCCTCGTCGAGGATCAATACCCGCGGGTTTCGAGCCAGCGCCCGGGCAAAACTGAGCAACTGCCGTTCCCCCACGCTCAATGAACGACCCCGTTCCCCGAGGACGTGCCGGTATCCCGAAGGCAGCCGGCCGATGAAGCGGTCCGCGCCCACCCGGAGAGCGGCTTCCCGGACCTCCGGCTCCCCAATGGGAGCGTCCAGGGCCAGGTTGCGCAGGATATCGCCGGTAAAGAGGAAGAGATCCTGTTGCACGAATCCCATTTGTGCCCGGAGGGTGTCGCTGGAAGTCTCGCGGATATCCACCCCGTCCAGCGTGATCCGGCCCCTGGATGGCTTGTAAAACCGGAGCAGGAGACTGATGATCGTCGTCTTTCCTGCCCCGGTGTGCCCCACCAGCGCCACTGTTCGGCCCGCCGGCGCCACAAATGACACGTCACGGAGGACCCAGGGCCCATCGTCGGAATACCGGAACCAGACCCCGTCGAACGCAATCGTCCCCTGCACCGGCTGGGGCAGCGCCCTGGGATGCGCCGGCTCCGGCACACTGATATCGGTATCCAGCAGGCGGAACACCCGCTCCGACGAGGCCATCGCGCTCTGCAGCAGGTTGTATTTCTCCGACAAGTCCTGGAGCGGCTGGAAAAACCGCCGGGTAAGCTGGATGAACGCCGCAAGCACCCCGACGGTGAGTGTCCCCGCGATGGCGCGAAGGCCGCCATAGTACAAAAGCGCCGCGATAGCGACCGAGGTGAGGACTTCGATCACCGGAAAAAAGACGGCGTAGATGGTGATGGACTTGAGGTGCGATTCCAGGTGCTCCCGGTTGATCGCGTCGAACTGGCGCGCCGCCGCAGCTTCCCGGTTGAACAGCTGCACCACGCGCATTCCTCCCAGGTGCTCCTGGAGGAAGCTGTTGATCTTCGCCAGCCGGACCCGGATCTCGCGAAAGGCGTCGCGGACTCGGCGCCGGAAGATGGAGGCCGCGAGAAACACCAGCGGGATGACCCCGAACGCCACCAGCGCCAGGCGCCAGTCCTGCACCAGCATCATCGTCATGATGGCAAACAGGGTGAACACGTCGCCGAATACCGTCACCAGGCCCGAGGAAAACAGCTCGTTCAGGGTTTCCACGTCCGAGGTCACCCGGGTCATCAGCCGGCCGACCGGGTGCCGGTCGAAGTAGGGAATGCTGAGCCGCTGGAGATGGTCGAACACCTGGAGCCGGAGGTCGTACATCACCCGCTGGCCGAGGTAGGCCGTGAGCAGGGTGCCGCCGTACTCGAAGACGAACTCCAGGATCAGGGCGAAGCCGAAGAGCAGGGCGAGGGTGGTCAGCAGGCCGGCATCGTGGCGGGGGACGGCGACGTCGAGCGCCTGCTGGGTGAGGGCTGGGCCGACCAGTGACAGGGCCGCGGTCGCCAGCAGGAGCACGATGGCCAGCAGCGCGGCCCACCGGTAGGGCCGGAGGTACGTGATGAGCCGCCGGAACAACGCGGCGTCGTAGGATCGTTCGAGGGGTTCTTCGCTCTGGTCCATGGTCAGGCTGCGGTCATCGCTCCCCGCTTACCGCCAGTTTCTCATCCGTCAGGCCGTCGTCCAGCTTGTCCTTGATCCCCTGCCGCACCCAGCGGGAGAAGATGATGAACCCGAACGCGATGGTGTAGTAACTCAGGATCAGCCGCCAGATCAGGGTGTAGAGCGGCGCCGTGCCCTTGGCCACGTACACCGACATGACCACGGTGGACAGCACTTCGGCAACGCCGGAGGCGCCGGGAGTCGGCGCGAAGTAGAGCAGGAAGGTGATGAGGGTCTGCACCAGCAGGATGTCGACGAAATTCGCGTGGATGCCCACGGCCCGGAGGGCGACATACCCGGCCAGCAGCTTGTTGGCATGCGACGGGCCCGAGATGATCGTCGCCCAGAACAGCGCCAGCCAGCCTTGCGGAGTGTTGAAGGCCACCACGCTGTGGTGGGCTTCATCGATCCCGGTTCGCAACTTCTCCAGCCGCTCGGCGACCCGCCGGCTGTGCTTGCCGACCTTCCCCGCGATCCAATTGATGAAGTCGCGCACCAGGCGGGGGAAGAAGATCACGAAGCAGAAGAGCACGCCGAGGAAGGCGAAGATGCCCCAGCTGCCGAGGAACAAATCGTACAGCGACAGGCCCAGCACGTTGCCCTTGTCGCCCAGCGACTTTCCCGCGCCGAAGATGAACGCCAGCGGGCCGGCCATGGCGAAAAAAGCTACCGTGGCGATGAACGTCATAAGCGTGGACGTCATCGCCACCGGGACACTCACGCCATAGCGCTTCATGGTATAGATCATCATCGGCGCGGCGCCGGACTGAAACGGGGTCAGGTACGCCGCCCAGGCGCTCATCCCTCCGGCCAGGATCATCCCCTTCAGCGGCGGATTGGGATGAATGTGCCGCGCCACCACCCAGAGCCGGAGTCCTCCGCCGATCCAGTCCATCGAGGCCAGCCCCAGACCGACCAGCAACCAGGACCAGCGAACGCTCTTCAGGGAGTGGATGAATGCGGGGAAGTTGAGATTATTGCCGTAGACCAGCACCACCCCGTATCCCACCAGGGAAATGAGGAGGAAGATCCCGACACCGCGAAGCAGCAGGCGAGGAGCGAGGACGTTTTTCGCCATGAGCCGGGAAGCTACAGGCCGTTCGAATCTCTGGCTAGTGGGAAAGGGCTGTCATCCCGAGCATCGGATCCGATTACTTTTCGGTCAATGTCCGGCTACATCCGCATCGTGAATGCCCGTCAGAACAACCTTCGCGGCATCACCGTAGACCTCCCCCATCGAGCGCTGACGGTCGTCACCGGCCCCTCCGGCTCGGGCAAGAGCTCGCTCGCCTTCGAGACGCTCTACGCCGAAGGCCAGCGCCGCTACATCGAGTCGCTCTCCACCTATGCCAAGCAGTTCCTCGACCGGATGCCGAAGCCGCTGGTGGACCGGCTCGAAGGCCTGGCCCCGGCGGTCGCGATCGAACAGCGGAACCCGACGGTGTCCAGCCGGTCCACCGTGGGGACGGCGACCGAGGTCTACGATTTCCTCCGATTGCTCTGGGCCAGGATCGGCAAGCCGGTCTGCCGGAGCTGTGGCGCCCCGGTGCGGCGCGATACCCCGGAGAGCGCGACCAACACCATCATGTCCGCCATCGCGACGCGGCTGCAGATCGGGTTCCCCCTGGCCGCCGCGGCGCGCACCAACCATCAGTTGGTGGTTGAAAACCTGGCGGCCCTCGGCTTCGTGCGCCTGCTGGTCGAGAGCCAGCCGGTTCGGCTGGACGAGCTGCCAACCGGCTCCGATCTTACCGCCGCCAGGGAAGTCCTGGTGATCGTCGACCGGCTGGCCGCCCAGGAAAGCGACCGACCCCGGATCAGCGACGCCATCGCGACCGCATTTCAGCAGGGCGACGGCGTCGCCCTCGCACTCCACGAAGGCGGGCGGATCCGGTTCTCGGAATCACCCGCCTGCAGCGTCTGCGAGACGCCGGCGCCTTCGATCACGCCCGCCCTCTTTTCCTTTAATAACCCGCGCGGCGCCTGCGGCGGCTGCAACGGGTTTGGCGCGGTGCTGGAGTATGAGGAGTCGCTGGTCATTCCCGACCCATCGCGGAGCCTCGCGGAAGGCGCCATCGACCCGTGGACCAAGCCCCGCTATGAGAGCCGCCGCCGGATGCTGGTCGAGGCGGCCCGCAAACTGGGAGCCGATCCCAACAAGCCGTGGACCAAGCTGAAGGCCGCCGATCGACGCGAGCTGCTCTACGGCAAGGTGGGCCGCTACGTGGGGATCTTTCCCTTCCTCAAGGGACTGGAAGAGAAGCGGTACAAGCAGTACATCCGGGTATTTCTGCGGCAATACCAGCTGGCCAACACCTGCCCGCTGTGCGACGGCACCCGGCTGAACGCCCAGGCCCTTTCGGTGCGCATCAACGGCGAGACCATCGCCGCGGTCGCCGGCCGGTCCATCGACGACATCCACCAATGGCTCGGGCGGCTCGAGCTCAATGAGTTCGATCGCGCCATCGCAACCTTGATCCTCGAGCAATTGGAATCGCGCATCGTCTACCTGAGAGACGTGGGCCTGGGCTACCTCTCGCTCGACCGCCAGACCCGCACCCTCTCCGGGGGCGAAGCCCAGCGCATCGCTCTGGCTAACGCGCTGGGCTCCCGGCTGGTGGATACGCTGTACGTCCTGGACGAACCATCGGTCGGGTTGCATCAGCGGGATATCGACCGGCTACTCGGATTGCTGCGCCGGCTCCGGGACCAGGGCAATACGCTGGTGGTGGTGGAGCACGACATGGCGGCGATCCGGCAGGCGGACTTCATGCTCGAGCTGGGGCCGGGCGCCGGCGAGCACGGAGGCAAAGTGGTGTATGCCGGCCCGCTGGAAGGCGCCACCAACTCCCTCACCGCCGAATACCTGAGCGGCAAGCGCCGCATCGGTGTCCCCAGCATCCGGCGGCCGGCCGGACCGTCCTGGCTCTCCATCCGTGGCGCCACCCTCCACAACCTGAGCCAGGTAGATGCCGACATTCCGCTGGGAACCATCACCGCGGTCACCGGCGTGTCGGGCTCGGGAAAGAGCACCCTGCTGCACGATGTCCTGTACCGCCAGCTGGAGGCGCGGCTGCACGGTGGCCACACCGCCAAGTCCCACCTGGGAGAGCCGGTGGGACAGGTGAAAGCACTCACCGGGTGGGAAACTATCCAGGACGTGGTCCTGATCGATCAGAGCCCGATCGGCCGCTCGCCCCGCTCCAATCCCGTCACCTACATTCGCGCCTTCGACGAGATCCGGGAGCTTTTTGCCGACCAGCCTGAATCCCGGCGCCGGCGTTACACCCCCGCGACGTTCTCCTTCAATGTTCCGGGTGGCCGCTGCGAAACCTGTGAAGGCGCGGGATACGTGCAAGTCGAGATGGTCTTCCTGGCTGACGTGTTCGTTCCCTGTGAGGCCTGCGCCGGCACCCGGTTCAAGCCGGAGGTGCTCCAGGTCAGGATCCGGGGCCACTCAATTCACGACGTGTTGCAGTGGACCGTGGACGAGGCCATCAACCGGTTCCGCCACCAGGCACGACTGGGGACCGCCCTGTGGCAGCTGCAACAGGTCGGACTGGGATATCTCCGGCTGGGCCAGCCCGCGACAACCCTCTCCGGCGGCGAAGCGCAACGGCTCAAGATCGCGCGCGAGCTGCTCTCGGCGGGGAAGAAGACCGGGCGCAAGCTGTACCTGTTGGATGAGCCCACCACCGGGCTCCACCTGGAGGATGTGCGGGTGCTGATCCAGGTCCTGGATCGCCTGGTCGATGCCGGACATACGGTCATCGTGATCGAGCATCACATCGACGTGATCAAGCGGGCGGATTGGATTATTGACATGGGCCCGGAAGGTGGCCCCGGCGGCGGGCACGTCGTGGTGCAGGGTCCGCCGGAGATCGTCGCCGCGGAGCCCCGATCCCACACCGGGCGTTACCTGCGTGAGGCGCTCGATGAATCAGCGCTCAATCGTCACACGCTCGCCACAGATACCATGCCGCCACCGACCGATAGGGCGCCCACCGCTTCCCATACCGCGCCAGTTGCACCGGTGTCGGCAGCTTCCGCTTCCTGAAGGCCCGTGCGAATCCCTTCCGCACCCCGTAGTCGGTCACCGGCAGCACATCCGGGCGGCCCAATCGGAAAATCAGCAGCATTTCCACCGTCCAGCGTCCAATTCCCCGAATCGACGTCAGCCGCTCGATGATCTCCTCGTTGTCCATGCGCCGAAGCTTCGCCATCGAGGGGACCGTGCCATCCAGGCTCTTGAGGGCAAGGTCGCGCAACGCCGCCGTCTTGGCCCGGGAGAGTCCCGCACTGCGCAGCCGCTCGTCCGTTGCCTCGAGCACCGATTCAGGACGCAACCGCCGCGCGGGCTTGAAGAGTCCCACCAGCCGGCCGTGAATGGTTCCGGCCGCCTTCCCGGTGAGCTGCTGGTACACGATAGACCGGGCCAGCGCGGCGAAGGGGTCCTGCAACGCGTCGATTTCCAGGGTACAGGGCCCGGCCTGGTCGATCACCAGCGCCAGCTTGGGATCGGCGCTGCGAAGGTGCTGAATCGAGAGTTCGCGGTCGTAGGGAAGTGAGTTCACGGTCCAAGTCTGGTTCTAGTGTCGTCTGCTTGGCGGAGAAAGCGGAGGCCCCAGAGAACCGCCTACCGCAGAGAAGCTGATTTCCGCTGAGGCATACACCGAGGACAACCAGGAATGAATATTAATCCCAGGCCGGGCTGTTGCCGGTCTCTGCGAAAACCTCTGCGTGACTCTGTTGCTCAGCGGTGCGCCGTTCTCTGAGCCCTCATCCGGTTGGCATTATCTTCCCTGCCGACCCGAATCCCCGACCCTCTGACTTCCTCTCCCCTCCCCCGGTTCCTGGCCCCGGCGATCGGCTGGATGGTCCTGGCCCAGCTCATGTTCACGGCCATGAACATCTTCAGCCGGCTGGGCGGCCGAGACGTCCCCTGGAGCGAGGTCGCCGGAGCGCGCTTTCTCTTCGGCGCCATCGTCGTGATCCTGGTCGCCCGCTCCAACGGCGCCTCGCTCCGGGCCACCGACCGGAAGAACACCTGGCTCCGAACCATCTTCGGCACCCTGGCCTCGATTGGTTTCTTTTACAGCGTCACGTCTCCCCGAATTCCGCTGGGCGACGCCATCACTCTGGGCGCCACCGGGCCGATCTTCGTCGCCCTGCTCTCCCGCCCCCTGCTGGGCGAACGGGTCGGCCGCCA
>JBDTTZ010000364.1:0-5678 GCA_040008015.1 Gemmatimonadota bacterium | reverse complement strand
ATGGCCGAGGGCCTGGTTGGCCAGCTCCGGCTGATCATCAAGGCGGACCAGGGCGGACCGGCGGAAGCACTGGCCGACGCGCTGGCCCAGCTGGGCACCGACGAAGTCCGGGTGGACGTGGTCCACCGCGGTGTCGGCGCGGTCACCGAGAGCGACGTGCTGCTCGCCAAGGCATCCGGTGCGATGATCCTCGGCTTCCACGTGCGCCCCGATTCCAACGCGCGCGCGGCCGCGGAGCGGGAGCAGGTGGATGTCCGCACCTACCGGGTGATTTACGAAGCGGTGGAAGACGTACGCAACGCGCTGGAGGGCATGCTCAAGCCGGAAGAGAAGGAAACCGTGCTGGGCGAGGCGGAAGTGATCCAGCTCTTCAAGGTCAGCAAGGTCGGCACCATCGCCGGCTGCATGGTGAGAAACGGTGTGATCCAGCGGACCGGCAAGGTGCGCGTGGTGCGCGACGGGGTGCCGGTCTACACCGGGAACCTGTCGAGCCTCAAGCGTTTCAAGGACGACGCCAAGGAAGTGCGCGAAGGCCTGGAGTGCGGCATCGGGGTGGAGAACTTCAACGACCTCAAAGTCGGTGACCGCATCGAGTCGTTCCGGATGGAAGAGGTCAAGCGGACACTGGCTTCGTCGGCAACGTCGGGAGCTGTTTAGGAATTGAGGATGTAGGATTGAGGATTGACGATGTAAACGACCACGGCTGTCAAATCCTCAATCCTCAATCCTCAATCTTCCGTATATATGGTCTTAGGTGTCCGCCAGTGGGACCTGAATCTCTTTGGATGCCACTCGCTTAAAGACAAGCGGTCGATTCTCCAGTCTTTGAAAGCGAGGTTGCGGCAGGAGCTGAACGTGTCGGTGGCGGAGACCGGAAGCCAGGACTCCTGGCAGCGGGCCGAGATCAGCTGTGCCGCCGTGGGGAGCGACCGCACCGTGGTTGAAGAAACTTTGCGGTCGGCGGACCGCATGGTGGAGCAGGCTGCCGGAGCACGGATCGTGGATTCCGCGACGAGTTTTCTTTAGGAAGAGCAGCCCAGATGAGACACGGTCAGTCCAGACGACCCGAGCAGGTGGCCGAAACCGTACGCCAGGTCGTGGCCGAAGCCATCGGGCGGGACATCAGGGATCCCCGGGTGGGATTCGTCACCGTCACCGCGGTCGAGGTGAGCGGAGACCTGTCGCACGCGCGGGTGCTGGTCAGCATCATGGGGGACGAAGCGGAGAAAACGCTCGCGCTGGAAGGTTTGCAGAGCGCGGCCGGCTATCTCCGCACCCGGGTGACGGGGGCGCTCAGCACCCGGACGGTGCCGGAGTTGCACTTCGAACTGGACCGGGGGATGGAGCACGCCGCCCGGATCAACGCGTTGCTCGCCGATCTTAAGCACGAGGACGAGGGCTGATCGGCGCGCTGCTGGTGGACAAGCCTGCCGGGCCCACCTCGCACGATATTGTCGCGCGGGCCCGGCGGCTCCTGAAGGAGCGCGCGGTAGGCCACACCGGCACCCTCGACCCGTTCGCCAGCGGTCTCCTGGTTCTGCTGATCGGGCGAGGCACCCGGGTGGCGCGGTTCGTCGAACAGCAGCCCAAGACGTACCTGGCGACCGCGAAGCTCGGGTTCCGAACGACGACCGATGATCTTCATGGGGAGACGGTCGGGGCGGACGAGACGGACAAGGCGGTCAGGGCGGTCACCAGCGGCCTGGTTGGCGAGGCTCTCGCCGCGATGGTCGGCAGGCAGCAGCAGCAGCCGCCGGCGTTCTCCGCCAAGAAAGTGGACGGTGAGCGGAGCTACCGGAAAGCGCGGCGGGGAGAAACGGTGGAGCTCGCCTCCGTGGCGGTGACGGTGCAGAGCCTCGAGCTGCTCGACTACGCCGCGCCCCTGGTGACGTTCCGGGCCGTGGTCAGCGCGGGAACCTACCTCCGGGCCATGGCCCGCGACCTGGGTGAGCGACTGGGCACCGGTGCCCACCTCGTGGCGCTGCGCCGAGAAGCGATTGGAGACCTTCGGGTGGAGGATGCGATTGCGGTCGAGGCGATCCGTCCCGATGACCTCCTGCCGCTGAGAGCCGTGCTGAATCACCTGCCCGCGGTGGAGCTGGATCCCGCGGACCGGGTGGCGGTCTCTCACGGGCGGGCCATCGGCGCAAAGGCGGGGGAAGGCGACAGCGTGCTGCTGGTGCACGGCGCCGACCTGGTCGCGGTGGCCCGGGCCGACGGTGAGCGGCTTCAGCCGGTCGTGGTGCTGGGGGAGGCATGAGCGCGGTGCTGCCGGCGAGCAAGGAAGGCACCACGGTCACGGTCGGCACCTTTGACGGAGTGCACCCGGGCCACCACGCGGTCCTGATGGAAATTGTGCGGCGAGCCCGGGCCGCGGGGCGCCGGAGCGTGCTGGTAACCTTCGAGCCGCATCCCCTCGAGGTGGTGAATCCGGCGGCGGCGCCGCCGCTCCTCACCACGGGCCCGGAGCGGCGCGAGGTGCTGGCCCAGACCGAGCTGGACTACGCCGTGTTTCTCCGGTTCGATCGCCGGCTGGCGAGCTTGAGTCCCGAGGCCTTTGTCCGCGAGGTGCTGGAACAGCGGTTGAAGATGCGGGAGCTGGTGATCGGGCACGATCACGGCTTCGGCCGGGGCCGGAGCGGCGACGTTGAAACCCTGCGCCGGCTGGGCCACCAGGACGGTTTCCAGGTCGATGTCGTGGTCCCGGTCGAAATTGGCGGGCACCCGGTCTCCAGCACCCAGATCCGGCGGGCGGTGACCGGCGGGGATCTCCGGACCGCGGCGCGACTGCTGGGCCGGCCCTACTCGGTGTCGGGACACGTGGTGCCCGGGGCAGGGCGGGGTCGCAGCATCGGAATTCCGACCCTCAACCTGGGCGGAGTGCCGCCGAACAAGTTGTTCCCTCCCGACGGTGTGTACGCGGTCTGGGTGGAGACCCCGGAGGGACGATTTGGCGGGATGTTGAACCAGGGGCCCCGGCCGACCTTTGGGGATGCCAACCGGGTGGTCGAGGCGCACCTCTTCGACTATGACCGTGATCTCTACGGCGCCTGGGTGAAGATCGAGTGGATCGAGCGGCTGCGCGACACGCGGCGGTTCGAGTCACCGGGACAACTGATGGCCCAGCTGGCCGAGGACCGGGTGCGCGCCGCGGCGGTCATTGCCGAAGCGCAGGCTCATTCGAATAGCGCAGTTTAATACGAACCTGAAAGTGTGAGATATGTTCTCCAGCATCCGTTCCCGGCTCATTATCATCGTGCTCCTGTCGCTGGCCTGCATCTGGGCGCTTCGGCCGACCACGTCGAAGGTGACGAAAGTGGTGGACGGGCGCCCGGTGGACACCACCGAGACGCTCTACAAGCCGGCCCTGGGACTGGATCTCCAGGGTGGCATGCACCTGGCTCTCGAACTGGACCAGTCGCGCACCGTCTCCGCTGATCCCGCCCGCGATCTCGATCTCGCGCTCACCGTCCTGCGTAAGCGGATCGACGAGTTCGGCGTGGCCGAGCCGCTGATCCAGAAGGTGGGCAGCCAGCGGATCGTGGTCGAGCTTCCCGGCGTGCGGGATCCCGCCCGGGCCGTGGCCATCGTGCAGCGAACCGCCGCGCTGGAGTTCCGGATCACCGACGAGACATCGGCGCTCGACAAGGCGCTTCCCGCCATGGACCGGGAGCTTCGCCGGATGGGTGTGAAGGCGGGGCCGGGTCAGCAGGAAGACCGCTCCGCCGTGTCGGAGCTGCTGGGCGGGGACAGCACGAAGGACAGCACGGCCGCGCAGGATACCACGCCGCTCCTGGGTGGTGCGCTGGCATCGATTATTCGCCCGGGTGGCGAAGTGGGCCTTCAGCCAATGCCCGGCGAATACGCCGTCCCCAAACAGGCGGTGGCGCGGGCCGACAGCCTGCTCCGGCTGCCCGAAGTTTCCCGGCTACTCCCGCGTGGCGTGACCTGGCGCTGGTCGGCGCAGCCGATCTCCATTGGCGCCCAGCCCTACCAGCTGCTTTACGTGCTCGACGACGAGGTCATGATCACCGGCCAGTACCTGACCGATGCCCAGGCCCAGCTCGACCCGGTCACCCAGGGTGCCATCGTCACCTTCGCGCTGGACCGGTCCGGCGGCCGGATATTCAGCCGAAAGACCGCGGCGCACGTGAACGACTACATGGCCATCATCCTGGATGACCGGGTGCAAGGGCGCCCGCCGGTGATCCAGGGCCAGATCAGCCGCAACGGGCAGATCACGCTGGGTAATAAGACGATCCAGGAAGCTCAGGATCTCGCACTCACCCTGAAGGCCGGCGCCCTCCCGGTTCCCCTCAAGATCGTGGACCGGCGCGAGGTGGGACCCAGCCTCGGCGCGGACTCGATCCGCGGCGGTATCACCGCGGGCGTGGTGGGTAGCATCATGGTCATCCTGATCATGGTGGTCTACTACCGGATGAGCGGCGCGCTGGCGGTAGCGGCCCTGGGCCTCTACGTCCTGTTCGCCCTCGGTGGCCTGGCGATGATCGATGCCACGATGACGTTGCCCGGCCTGGCCGGACTGGTGCTGTCGGTCGGCATCGCGGTCGACGCCAACGTGCTGATCTTCGAGCGAATCCGCGAGGAGCTGGTCCATGGCAAGACCGTGCGCCTGGCGATTGACGACGGATTCAAACACGCCATGAATGCGATCGTGGACTCCAACGTGTCCGCGGTGCTCACCGCGCTGTTCCTCTTCCAGTTCGGTACCGGCCCGGTCAAGGGCTTTGCGATCACCCTCATCATGGGTATCGCCGCCTCGATGGTGACCGCGATCTTCGTCACTCGCACCTTCTACATGATCTGGCTGGAGCGGAAGCCGGGCATGTCTACCCTGAGCATCTGACCATGATACGACTCTTCGCCAACGCCAACTACGATTTCATTTCCTATCGCTGGAAGGCGATCTGGGCCACGGTTATCATCGTTGTCGCGGGGCTGGCCCTGCTGCTGGTCCGGGGACTCAACTACAGCATCGAGTTTACCGGCGGCACCCTGGTCCAGGTCCAGAGCCCGCGTCCGCTGCACGTCGTCGACCTGCGAAACGGGCTCAACCAGAACGGGATTCCCGGCGCGGAAATCACCGAGTTTGGGGGCCCCACCGAGTTCGTGGTCCGGGCCCGGCTGCACCGGGAAGGGATCGATCTCAATGACACCCAGGCCACAGCCGGCGTCGTGACTACTGCGCTCCAGAAAGTGCTGGGGGCCGGCGGCGCTACCTGCGGAGATACTCCCCCGACCGGCAGCGAGCCCTGGTGCGTCAAGCGCATCGAGGCGTCGGGTCCCAAGGTCGGCGGTGAGCTGAGGCAGAAAGCCTTCCTGGCGATCTTCCTGTCCTTCTTCGCCGTACTGGCCTATCTCGCCTATCGCTTCGAGTGGCGGTTCGGGCTCGCCGCGGTGATCGCCACGGCCCACGACATCATCGCCACCATCGCGTTCATCGCCGTGCTCCACCTCGAAGTGAGCTTGGTGGTTGTCGCCGCCATTCTCTCCATGGTCGGCTACTCGCTGAACGACACCATCATCATCTTCGACCGGGTTCGGGAGAACATGCGCAAGATGAAGCGGGAGAGCTTCGTCGCCGTGCTCAACCAGTCGATCAACGAAACGCTGCCGCGGAGCGTGCTGACCCACGGGACCTCGCTGTCGTCGCTGCT
>JBDTTZ010000363.1:0-5244 GCA_040008015.1 Gemmatimonadota bacterium | reverse complement strand
CCTGCCTGCCCACTAGCTTTTGACCATGCTCCTTCCCATCCTGCTCGCGCTCGGCATGCAGGCTCCCGATACTGCTCACCTGGTCATTGTCTCCACTACCGATGTGCACGGGCACGCCACGGAGTGGAATTACCTGACCGACGCTCCCTATCCCGGTGGGCTCGCTCGGGTGGCCACCGTGGTGGACTCGCTGCGCCGGCAGTATCCCGGCCAGGTGATCCTGGTGGACGCGGGGGACATCATCGAAGGCGAGCCGTTCGCGACCTACTTCGCCCGGGAAGCCCCCCGGGATCCCCATCCGATTTTCGATGTCATGTCCGCCATGGGGTATGACGCGGCGACTCCGGGCAACCATGACTTCGATTACGGCGTGCCCTTTCTGTTCCGGGTGCTCCACTCCGCCGGATTCCCCTTTGTCAGCGGAAACATCTACACCCTGCCGGTCGACACCCTCGCGCTGCCGGGGTTCATCGTGGTGCAGCGCGGCGGAGTGCGGGTCGGCATCACCGGGTTCACCACCCCGGGTGTCATGCTCTGGGATCGGGACAACCTCGCGCAGCGAAACCGGGTGGCGCGGATCGGCGCCGTCGCTCCCCGGATCCTGCAACGGCTGGTCGCGGGCTCGGATTTCTCCATCGTGCTCGCCCACACCGGGCTGGATGGTGCCAGCTCCTACGATACGACCGGCATCGGCCCCGAGAACGTCGCGGCCAGCCTCGCGGCGCTCAGTGACAAGCCCAACCTGGTCGTCCTGGGTCACACCCACCACGAGCTGGCCGACTCGGTCATCGCCGGCGTGCATTTCGTGCAACCCAGGCCGGGCGCCCAGAGTGTGTCGGTGGTTCACGTAACCCTGGAACGGAATGGCGAGACCTGGCGGGTTCGGCGGATGCGGGGCGAGCTGGTCCAGCTCGGGCGGGTGACTCCTTCGGTGGCGATCACCCGGCGGCTGGCCACCGCGCATGAGGCGGTCCGTCACTGGGCAACGGCGCCGCTCGCGAGCGCCAGCACTGCGATGCCGGCGCTGACCGGCCGTGCCGAGCCGACGACGATCGTGAACTACCTCAACGACCTGCAACGGCGGAAAGCGGGCACCGATCTTTCGGCCACCGCCATTTATGATCTCAACGCCGGATTGCCCGCCGGGGATTTCACCCTGGCGCGCGTGGCGGCCCTTTATCCCTACGAGAATACGCTGGTCGGCCTTCGGGTCACCGGTACCCAGCTCAAGGCGTACCTGGAACACAGCGCCCGCTACTTCAGGGTGGATGGCTCGGGGGACGTTTCGCTCAATGACAGTATTGTCGGATACAATTACGATGTCGTCAGCGGCGCCGAGTATGCCATTGATCTTCGGTTGCCGCCGGGTGATCGGATCCGCGGATTATCGGTGCGGGGAAAGCCGGTGGAGCCGGGCGACCAGTTCACGATCGCTCTCAACAGCTACCGGGCCGCCGGTGGAGGCGGATATGGCATGCTGGCGGGGTCGCCGGTGGTGTACAACCGCGGCGAGAACATCCGCGAGCTCATCGTGGCGGATCTCCGGGCGCGGCGCATGCTGCGCGCCGAGGATTTCTCCACCCGGAACTGGACCATCGTGCCGGAAGAAGCCGCCCGCGCGGCGCGGCGTCTTTTCACGCCGACCGCGGAACCTCCCCGAGTTTCGCCTCCGCGCGATACCATCCTGCTCCGGATCTTCGCGATCACCGATTTGCACGGCGCGCTGGAGGCCAGGGTCCAGGAGTGGTCCGGGGGCCGGCCGGTCGGTGGGCTGCCGGTGCTCAAGCGGCTGATGGACAGCCTCGCCGCGCAGTGCGGCTGCGCCGACCTTCGGCTGGACAGTGGCGACGAGATGCAGGGGACCCTGGCCTCCAACCTGGAATTCGGCCGCTCGACCGTCACCGCGCTGAACCGGTTGGGACTCGGCGCCGCGGGGCTGGGTAATCACGATTTCGACTGGTCGGTGGATACCCTCCTCCGGCGCATGGCCGACGCCCGCTACCCCTGGCTGGCAGCGAACATCGTGGACTCGGCGACCGGGGCGCGGCCCGATTGGGCGGTTCCCTACAAGGTGCTGCAGGCCGGGCGGCTTCGAGTCGGCGTGATCGGGTACATCACGCCGGAGACCAAGGACATCGTACGCGGCGACCTTCTCGCCGGGCTCCGGTTCGAGGGTCCCGCCTCCCTGGTTCAGCCGCTGCAAGCGCTGCGGGCGGAGCGTCCCGACCTGGTCATCCTGCTGGCCCATGAGGGCGCCATGTGCGAGCAGGGGGCGGATGGCGCCTGCAGTGGACCGATCCTCGACCTGGCTCGCGGTCTCGACAGCACCTCCGTAGATCTGATCCTCGCGGGCCACTCCCATCGCCTGGTGAACACCCGGGTGCACGGCATTCCCATTGTCCAGGCGGCCAGCAGCGGGGGCGCGGTCGCCGTGGTGGACGTGATAAAAACCCTGGTCGGCTCGCGCGAGATGCGCACCCGGTTGATTACGCCATTCGCGGACAGCATCGGCTCGGACACCGCCATGCTGAGGTTGATCGGCCAATTCAAACGGGGTACCGACTCGCTGGCCAACCGCAGTGTCGCCAGCCTGAAGGTTCCCATGAACCGCGAAGGCGACCAGTATGCGCTGGGCAACCTCTTCGCGGACGCGCAACGCAACGCGCTGCGCAGCGATTTCGCGCTGATGAACAACGGAGGCATTCGGTCCAACCTGCCGGCCGGGCCGGTCACCTACTCCCAGGTATACGAGGTGGCCCCGCTGGGGAACGACCTGGTCCGAATTCGCATTACCGGCAAAGACATGAGAGCCGTGCTCGAGCACGTCCTCGAGGGCGGCGCGCCTTCGGCCCACATCGCCGGCCTCAGGGTCAGCTACGACCCCAGCCGCCCGGCGGGACGCCGGGTCCGCGAGGTCCTGCTGTTGAACGGGAAGCGGCTGGAGGATCGCACCACCTACACCCTCGCCATTACCGATTTCCTGGCCGGCGGCAAGAGTGGTTACGGCATGCTCCCGGCGCTCCCGCGGGAAGTTTCCGGAATCAGCGCGCTGGATGCCCTGATCAATTATCTGCGGCGCCTGCCGCAGCCGGTTGCCCCACCCGAGGATATTCGATTCATGCCCGGCCGCTGACCCGGAACTCTTCGATCAATGCGGATTTTCATCAATGACCGCCCGGTTGACGCGAGTGACGGGGCCGACGTCGCGGGCGCGCTGATTGCTGCGGATCCCGGGCTGGCACCCCGCCTGGCGGACGGCAGCGCCCACGTCACCGATGGCTGCGGGATCCGGGTGGAGCTGGACAGTCCTCTCGCCGCGGGCTCCATCCTGCGGGTGATCGTGAGTGCCCGCCGCCGGGACCAGCCCGATGCTGACTCGTGATCTGATCGCCCGGCTCCCCAAGGCCGAGCTGCACAATCATCTCGACGGCTCCCTGCGGCCCGATACTCTCATCGAGCTGGCCCGCGAGGCAGGTCTCCGGCTTCCCAGCCAGGATCCTGACGGCATCCGGGACTACATGCTGGTGAAGGATGCCAGGCACCTGGAGGACTACCTCGCCCGCTTCGACATCACCATCGCGGTGCTGCAGACCGCGGAGGCGCTGGAGCGGGTGGCGTATGAAATGGTGGAGGACGCGGCCCGGGACAACGTGCGCTATATCGAAGTCCGCTATTGCCCCCAGCTGAGTACCGGCCGCGGACTCACGCTCGAGCAGATCCTGGCCGCCGAGCTCAAGGGGTTCGCCCGGGGCGAGCGGGAGTTCGGAGTAAAGACGGGAGTCATCAACTGCTCGCTCCGGCACTTCGACCCGGCGGTTTCGGAAACGATTGCCCGGGCCTCGGTGGATTTTCGCGATGCCGGCGTCGTGGCATTCGACCTGGCCGGCGGTGAAGCCGGCAATCCCGCCGGGGCCCACGGCGCCGCGTTTGACATTGCGGCTCAGGGGCACCTGGGCATCACCGTGCACGCGGGCGAAGCGGCGGGGTCGCACTCCATAGCCGAAGCGATCCACCGCTGCCACGCGCACCGGATCGGTCACGGAACCAGGCTCTACGAGGATCCCGCGCTCCTGGCCTACGTTCGAGACCGCCGGATTCCGATCGAGATCAACCTCAGCAGCAACCTGCAGACCCGGGTGGTGGACGACCTCGCCCGGCACCCGGTGCGGCAGTACTTCGATGCCGGCCTCAACGTGACCCTCGCGACCGACAACTGGCTGATGAGCGGAACCGACCTTACCCGGGAATACTGGCTGGCCCACCAGTCTCTCGGATTCAACCGGGCGGAAATCGAGCAGATGATCCTGAACGGTTTCGAGGCGGCTTTCCTTCCCTTGCCGGAAAAACGTCAACTGCTGGCCCGGGTCAGGGCGGAGATGGCGGCGCTGTGAGCCGTTTCACGGGTCTCATCGGCATCACGCTCATTCTCGCCCTGGGCGTGGCGCTCTCCCACAACCGCCGGGCTATTCGCTGGCGGGTCGTGGGGTGGGGACTCGGCCTCCAGCTCGCCTTTGCCATCTTTGTGCTTCGCACCCCCATCGGCCAGGATCTCTTTCGCTGGCTCGGAGGGGTGGTGACCAGCATCCTGAGCTTCTCCTACGCGGGATCCAGCTTCGTCTTCGGCGAGCTGGGAAGACAGCACTCCAGCATCGGCGTGGTGCTGGCGTTCCAGATCCTGCCGGCCATCATCTTTGTCTCCGCGCTGTTCGCGATCCTCTACTATCTCGGCGTGATGCAGTGGGTGGTCCGCGCCTTCGCGCTGGTCATGAGCAAGGTCATGGGAGCCAGCGGGGCGGAGAGCCTCGACGTGGCCGCTTCGATTTTCATGGGGCAGACCGAAGCGCCGCTGACCATCCGGCCATTCCTGTCCCGCCTGACCCGGTCCGAGCTGATGACCGTCATGACGGCGGGGATGGCGCACATCTCGGGCTCGATCATGGTGGCGTACATCGCGTTCGGGGTCGAAGCGCGGCACCTGCTCACCGCGGTCATCATGACCGCGCCGGGAACCATCATGATGGCCAAGCTCATGGAGCCGGAGACGGAGCAGCCGGAGACCTACGGCAACGTCAAGCTGGACATCCCGAAGACCGACGTGAACGTGCTCGATGCCGCGGCGCGGGGAACCGGCGAGGGCTTGAGCCTGATGCTGAACGTGATCGCCATGCTGATCGCGTTCGTGGCCCTGGTCGCGCTGGTGAACGGGCTGTTTGGCGTCATTCACGGACAGATACCCGGCTTTCC
>JBDTTZ010000362.1:0-4090 GCA_040008015.1 Gemmatimonadota bacterium | reverse complement strand
GATCATGCTGACCGCGGTTGCCAGGTCGTTCAGCCTGGCCGATGCCTCCGCCTTGATCAGCAGGACCTCGGCGAAGCGGATCACATGCAGGTCTTCGGAGCCCGCCGTCGTGGGATACTTGGTGCCCCACGCTGCCGGGGCGGTGGTTCCGTTGATCGACCAGGTCAGGCGGACATCGGTGTTCACCCCGTCGAAGGGATCTGCAAAGGCGTCGATCATGTCCTGGGTCGGCGCCAGCTCGCACCCGCCGCCTTCGTCTCCATCGCAGGTGATCCACAGGTACATCAGCTGGTAGTCGACGTCGGTGAACTGCACTTTGAAAATGTCCTCCGGCGTATCGATGCCTTCAGGGTCAAACAGATCGCCGAAAGTCGGCACCAGGGAGTACCCCAGCGCTATCA
The DNA here is from genome assembly GCA_040008015.1 of Gemmatimonadota bacterium. GTDB lineage: Bacteria > Gemmatimonadota > Gemmatimonadetes > Gemmatimonadales > GWC2-71-9 > DASYPP01. The sequence goes on along the minus strand of JBDTTZ010000362.1, from coordinate 3,689 downwards.
CTTCGTCCGCCTTGGCCAGCGCGTTGGCCCAGTCCTGCTGATACAGGTAGACCTTCGACAACAGCGCCGTGGCGGCGCCCGGAGTCCCCCGGTTCGTGGGGGAGGTGTTAGACATCAGGGTCTTCGCCTGCTGGAAATCGTCGATGATCTGGGTATAGACGTCGGCGACCGGGCTCCGCGCGATCTGGGAGGCCTCCTCGACGCTGGTGGGCGGAGAAAGCCGGAGCGGGACGTCTCCGAAGAGTCGCACCAGGTTGAAGTAGTGCAGCCCTCGCAGGAAGTGCGCCTCGCCCAGGATCTGGTCGCGCTCGCCGGCCGACAGGTCAGGGACGCTGGGCACGTCCCTGAGGAGAAGGTTGGTGCGATGGATCCCGGAATAGATCGCGGCCCAGATGGAAAGCACCGCGCCGTTGTCGGATAGCAGCTGGTTGCGGTCGGCGTCGGCATAGCTGCTGGAGGTCGCGCCGTCGGCCCGCGTCGCATTGTCAGCCGAAAGATCCTGCAACAGGTAGAAATCGTCGTAGTAGTACCCGGAGCCCTGGAGTGAATTGTACGCCCCGTTGAGGGCCGCCCGGGCGCCGGTTGCCGAGATGATCGCCTCGGTTTCCGGGATCTCGTCGATCGGGTTGGTGTCGAGCAGCGAATGACACCCGTTCAGGGCCAGGACGGCTCCGAGGGCGCAGGTGAATCGGGTCAGCATGGCTGGTTTCCTCAAGGCGGAAAGGAGTGTATGGGTCATGTTACCACCCCGCCTGGATGCCGAAGGTGAAGGTGCGGGCGATGGGATACGAGTAGAAGTCGGTTCCCAGCGAGACATTAACGTCGGACCCGTTGCTGTTGACGTCCGGGTTATAGCCGGAATAGCTGGTGATGGTGAAGAGGTTCTTCGCCGAGACGTAGACGTGGGCCCGCGACATGCCGACCCATCGACCCATCGATTCCGGGAGGTCGTAACCGAGGGTGAGCTCCGCCATGCGGAGATACGACCCGTCCTCGATGAACCGGCTGGAGATGCGCCGGGCACCCGACAACCCATCGTAGCTTGCCCGGGGTTCGTTGGTTTTGTCCCCCGGCTTCTGCCACCGGTTCATGACGTTGCTGAACTGGTTGTCGGTATACCAGCCACCCGCGTCGCTGAAGATCCGCATGGCATTGAAAACGTCATTGCCAACGCTGAAGGTCATGAAGGCCGAAAGGCTGAACCGGCCCAGGGAGAACTCGTTGCTCAAGCCTCCGGTGAAATCCGGGTGAGGGCTCCCCACGATCGTCTGGTCCGCGGAGGTGATGGCGCCATCGCCATTGATATCCTTGAACATCGCGTCCCCGGTGGCGGGATCGATCCCGAGGAACTTGTAGGCATAGAACGCCCCGATGGGTTGGCCCACCTCGACGCGGTTAATATTGCGGGTGCCGTCGTTGAACGGCTGATTGTCAAACAACTCCGTGACCTTGTTCCGGTTGGCGGCAAAATTAAATGTGGTACTCCAGTAAAACCCGCCGGGACGATCACTTCGAATATTGACCGTCGTGATCCCGATCTCCACTCCCTTGTTCTGCACCCCTCCGACATTGCTGGTGATGAAGGAAAACCCGGAGGTGAACGTGATCGGACGGTCGAGCAGAAGGTCGTGGGTCTTCTTGAGATAGTAATCCAGCGTCAACGAAACCCGGTTGCCGAACAGCTCCGCGTCCAGGCCGAGGTCGAACTGGTTGGTGGTTTCCCACTTCAGGTCCGGGTTGGGAAGCCGGGTTGGACCTATCCCTCCGCTATCGCCGTAGTTGGCGGTCCCGAACGTACCCTGCCATGGAAAATCGCGGATCGACTGGTTGCCGGTGACGCCGTAACTCCCTCGAAGCTTGAGGTCGTTGATCCACCGGCTCCGGGAGAGAAAGGATTCCCGGCTCATGATCCAGGCCGCGGAAACGGCGGGGAAGATGCCCCACTTGTTGTTGGTGGCAAACTTGGACGAGGCGTCCGCCCGGAAGCTGGCTCCCGCCAGGTATTTGCCGCCGATGCTGTAGTTGGCGCGCGAGAAAAACGAAATGAGGTTGCTGCGGCCCTGCGTCGCCTCGCCGTCGATGAGCTGGGTCGCATTGCTGACCTGGGTGAAGCGGTCGTTGGTAAGGCCCTCTCCCCGGATGAAATTGAACTCGCTGCGATTGAACTCCAGGCTGTTCCCTGCCGTCAGGGTCAGCGCCTGCGACGCCGTCACGTTCCGGTTGAATGTCAGGTAGTTATCCAGCACGTACTTGTTGAAGGACGAATACCCGCTCTTGGCCACCCCGCCGGCGCTGGCCGGGTAGGTCCCCGAAACGTGGGGTGATTCGAACTGGTTCTCCCGCACGTCGTAGAGGTCCAGCCCGATCCGCGACGTCAACAGCAGGTCCGACATCACCGAGAAGCGAGCCTCGACATTCCCCAGGGTCCGGTAGGTCCGGGCCTGGGCGGTGTTGAGGGTGGCGAGCGCCACGCTGTTGGGATACTGGAGACCGTCGGGGAAGTTGCCTCCGACCCCGGTGAAATCTCCGTCGTGGCGCACCGGGTAGAGCGGGGCATTCCCCACCACGTTAGTGATGATACCCGTGGTGCTGCCGTCGTTCTCGATCCGGTCATCGGTTTCGCCGGAGATCGCCAGTGACGTGCTGAAGTTGAGCCGCGAGCCCGCCCCGAAATCGAGGTTGGCGCGTCCCCCCAGCCGGCGGTAACCGGACCCGATCACGATGCCGGTCTGGTTGAACCAGCTGCCCGAAACCCGGTAGCGCAGCCGATCGTCCCCTCCGCTCACCGCGAGCTCGGTATTCCCGATGGGGGCTTTGCGGAGGACCTCGCTCTGCCAGTCGGTGTTGACCTGGTCATCCACTCCGACGACCCCGTAGTAGTCGGTTCCGTAACCATCGTTCTCAGCTGATTCATTGAAGTATGTGAGGTACTGCGTCGAGTTGAGCAGGCCGAGCCGGCGAGACGCCGACTGGGTTCCGATATAGGAATCCAGGGTCAATTGGCCCTTGCCAGTCTGCCCGCGCTTGGTGGTGATGATCACGACCCCGTTGGACCCGCGAGAGCCGTAAATGGCCCCTGCGGCGGCGTCCTTGAGGATGTCGATCGAAGCAATATCACTGGCGCTGATGCCGGTGACGGCCGTGATGCTCTGGCCGCCCATGTCGAGGGAAGAGATGTTGTCCGAAATCATCGGAACCCCGTCGATCACGAAGAGCGGCTGGTTACTGGCCGTGATCGAGGCCGAACCCCGGATCCGCACCGTGATGCCATTCCCGGGGTTGCCGGCATTTTGGGTAATCTCAACCCCGGGCGCACGCCCCTGGAGCGAAGTCGTAGGATCTGCCACGGTGCCGCCGTTCAGGTCCTTGGCGGTCACCGAAGACACGGAGGTGCTGAGTTCGCTGCGGAGCGACGTTCCGTACCCGACCACCACGATGTCTTCCAGGTTGATGGCCTGGCTGACCAGTTTGAAATCTGCGGTCGCCTCCTGCCCATCCGCCACTGTCACCGACCGGTGGACCGGCGCGTAGCCGATCAGGCGGACCTGGATGACCAGGGTCCCCGGGGTCAGGTTGGCCAGGATGTACTGGCCGTTCGCGCGGACGCTGGTGCGGTTCGAGGTGCCCACCACCGTGACCTCCGCACCTTCCAGGGGACGTTGCGAGGCCGAGTCGGACACGGTTCCTCG
>JBDTTZ010000361.1:0-3936 GCA_040008015.1 Gemmatimonadota bacterium | reverse complement strand
ATTGAACCCGCAACCTCCGGAACCACAGTCCGGCGCTCTAACCAATTGAGCTACAACCACCATGAACTGACATTGGGGGATTGTCGGATTGTGGGATTGGATGCCATTCCCTCTACCTCAATCCTACAATTCCAAAATCCCAAAATCCCCCAGTTTTCGAGTGGGGTAAACTAAAGCCTGTGAGGGGGTTGAACAAGCTCCGACTGCAAATTCCTCAATCCCATCAATCCCACAATTGTCAGGTCCAGAATTGTTCCGCCAGGCGGGCTGTTCCCGGATGCCGCGGCACCCGTTCTCCATCCCACGATTCGATCTCCACGATGCCGCGGGCGGCATTCACCAGGAAGACCGGCACCCCGGACAGGGCCCGGCGGGTGACCTTCCGCTCCACGATATGGCCCCGCTTGGCCAGGATCCGGGACCGGCCGACGCCGGGGAGGATACCGAGGGAGAGGGCCGGCGTCGCCAGCATGCTCATCTCCCACCAGCACAGGGTCCAAATGGTCGCCTCGGCCACCCATCCCTGGGCCGTCAGCAGCACGGCATCGTGCGCATTGGCCGCCACCGCCTCGTTCCTCGCCTCGGCGAAGCAGGCCCGGTCTGTGGTCTTGCAGGGATACGGCTCATGCACGGTCTGGGCAGTCACCAGCCGGAGCGGCTCCATCGGCCCCACTTCGCGCTCGGAAAGCCCCACTCCGTCGGGCCGGATCTCGTAGCGGAGAATTCGGTCCTTGCCGCCATGGGGCGGGACCAGGGTCGGGAAGCCGAGGCCCAGCTTCATGCAGCTATCCCGGAGGCGGGCCAGGTGGAGGTTCCAGAGCGGCGGGTTGCCGTTGGTAACCCGGACGGTTTCGATCAGGTTGGGCGTCACAACAGCAGATGATAGCAGGGAAACCACTCTGGGTGCAGGGCTTACCCCACTGACCGAGGACAGGCTGAAGCCAGCCCTCGGCGTAACCTGTCCCCCAGGGGACGGCTCTCTCTGGGGAATTGGGAGCGGGTCGCGTGGCGACTGAACGGCCCCTTCGCTGCGCTCAGGGCAGGCTCTGGGCAGGCTATCAGCCTGTCCTCGTGAAGATTCAGCCTGGCTTCGTAGAAACGGGTTTTCTTGACGAATGCGGGACACGGTGAGACCTTGTCCGACGTCCCCAGCCATCAAGACGGGTATCCGACGTGATCGCACTTCGTTTGCCTCAGCCATTGGGTTTGCCTCGCCTGCTTACGCCCAGGACAACGCTGGTGTTGTTGATCCTGACTCTCCTCCTGGCGTGCGGCACCAGGAACCAGGAACGGCGGCTGGTCGCCCCGGAACAGGCGACCACCCTGGACCACCAGTCGCCCTGGCTCAAAGTGCACATGCGGAACGGCGACCTCTACGTGCTGAGCCAGTGGCGATCGGACTCAATATCGGGCACGGTGACCGGGAACGGCCAGCATCTGGATCACAATCGGGTCGTCCAGACCGACGGCCCCCAGCAGGTGGCCATGGACTCCGTGGCCCTGCTGGAGACTAACGTATTGCACCGGTCTCCGGGGATCGCGGCGATGGCGGTGATGACCGGGATCTCCGCCGCCGTCACCGTGGTCTGCCTGGCGGACACCAAGGCCTGCTTCGGCTCCTGCCCCACCTTCTATGTCAGCGACGGCGAGCGGCCGCTGCTCCAGGCCGAGGGGTTCTCGGGGAGCATCGCGCCGGCGCTGGAGGCGCGGGACATCGACGCGCTGTATCGGGCGCGCCCGCAGGGACGCGCCTTCGACGTCCAGCTCAAGAACGAAGCGCTGGAAACCCACGTCATCCGCTACGCCCGGATCCTCGCAGTGCCCCGCCCCGCCCAGGGCCGGGTCCTGGCGACCCAGGACGGTCGGTTCCTGGAAGCCAGCCGGCTCACGGCGCCGTCGGTGTGCCGAGCGGCCGAGGGTGATTGCCTCGCCGATGTCACGGCGTTCGACGAACGGGAGCGGAGCAGCACCGCAGATTCCACAGATTTAGCGACGCGGGAGACCATTGATCTTGAATTTCCAGATCTGCGTAATCTGCGTTCCCCGGGCCTGGTGATCGCGTCGAGGCAGAGCCTGCTCACCACCTACCTGCTCTACCAGACCTTTGCCTACCTGGGCACCCGCGCCACCGAAGCGCTTGCCATGCTCGAGCGCGCCGATCGCCCTCACGGCCCGGCCATGCTGGGCATACTCGGCGGGATCGAGGTGATGGTGGATTCAGCGGGACAATGGGTGACGGTGGGGAACGATTTCGAGGTGGGGCCGCTGGCGACGGATGTGCGGGTGGTGCGGTTGCCCTCGATTCCATTCTCCCTCTCCCCCTCACCCCCCGACCCCATTCTGGGAGAGGGGGTGTGATCAGGATCAGGCTCCGGCTCACTAAAGGCGACTGGCGACTCGACTACCTGGCGCTGGCCGACCTGGATCGCGAAGTGACGCCGATTCGCCTGGATCCCTTCGAAGTGCTGCGCGGCGATGCGCCCGACACTGTCGCCCGCGGTCGCCGCGAGGAGCTGTTTGACCGTTTGGGTGAACCAGTGGGTGCCCCTGGCGAGCCTGCCGCATGGCAGCGTTCCGTTCGCCGGGCACTCTTCATCCTCGCCATCCTCATGGGCTGCGGCCCCCCCGGACCCAGGAGCGGCAGCCGGCGTGGTCCCTTTAGCGACAATTTGCGGCCGAGCCCCGGCTTTAGCCGTGGGTCAGGGCTGTTCGGGGCACGCTTGACGCTTTCTTGACTGGTTGGCATAGAATGGGAACCTTCTCGAACCCTGTCGAGCCCATGAACCGAGCAATCGACATCTCAGCCTTTCGTTCGCACCGGGCATTGTTCATCCTCGCCATTCTCGTGGCCTGCGGTACCAAGACCCAGGAGCGGCGGCTGGTCGCCCCGGAGCAGGCGACCACGCTGGACCACCGGTCGCCCTGGCTCAAGGTGCACATGCGGAACGGGGACCTCTACGTGCTGAGCCAGTGGCGCACCGATTCCCTCTCCGGCACCGTCAGCGGCAGCGGCGAGCATCTCGATCACAATCGGCTAATCCAGACCGACGGCCCCCAGCAGGTGGTGATGGATTCGGTCGCCCTGCTGGAGACCAACGTGCTGCACACCTCCGGCGGGGTCGCGGCGATGACCGTGCTCACCGGAATCTCCGCCGCCGTCACCGTGGTCTGCCTGGCCAACACCAAGGCCTGCTTCGGTTCCTGTCCCACCTTCTATGTCAGCGACGGCACCCGGCCCGTGCTCCAGGCCGAGGGATTCTCCGGCAGCATCGCGCCGGCGCTGGAGGCGCGGGATGTTGACGCGCTGTACCGGGCGCACCCCCAGGGCCGCACCCTCGACGTCGAGCTCAAGAACGAAGCGCTGGAGACCCACGTCATCCGCTACGCGAGAATCCTCGCAGTGCCCCGCCCCGAAGGTGGCCGAGTACTGGCCACCGGAGACGGGCGGTTCCTGGCAACCGATCGGCTCACCGCTCCCTCGGTGTGCCAGGCCGCCGAAGGCGATTGCCGCGCCGCCGTGGCCGCGCTCGACGAGCGGGAACGCAGCAGCGCCGCAGATTCCACAGATTTGGCGACGCGGGAGACTATCGATCTTGAATTTCCAGATCTGGGTAATCTGCGTTCCCCCGGCCTGGTGATCGCGTCCCGGCAGAGCCTGCTCACCACCTACCTGCTCTATCAGACCTTCGCCTACCTGGGCACCCGCGCGACCGAAGCGCTGGCCCGGCTGCGGCCCGGCCAGCCCCGCCCCCCCGGCATGCTGGGCGCGCTCGGCGCCATCGAGGTGATGGTGGACTCGGCGGGCCAATGGGTCACGGTGGGAAGCGATTTCGAGGTGGGACCATTGGCGACGGATGTGCGGGTAGTGCCGATCCCCTCTCCCCCTGGCCCCCTCTCCCATTCTGGGCGAGGGGGAATGAGAATTCGACTCCGGCT
>JBDTTZ010000360.1:0-4785 GCA_040008015.1 Gemmatimonadota bacterium | reverse complement strand
AGCATCAAGAATGCGTCTCCCACGATCTACTCGGTCGGGTTGCACTACGGTCTTAGTGTGCCGGGCCTTCCCTGATCCCGGCAGCCATGCGCTTAGCTCTCCGAGCCGGAAGGGCTACGGCCCTTCCGGCCTTCGCGTTCCTGGCCTTGACCCTCTCGCTCTCCGGCTGTGCCACGACGATCGACGCGACCTCGCTCGGCGTGCCCGCGACGCTGGCCTCCGCGGCCGAGCACCATCCGGACGGGGACGCATTTCATGTGAGCACCCACGCGGTTTACGGCCTTTGGGGCCTGGCTCAGCTCAAGAGCCCTTCGGTCCGGAAGATCCTGGCGGGCCAGCTGGTGGGGAATAACAGTTTGTCCGAGGTAAAGATTCGGGTCCGGAGCCGGTGGAGTGATGTGCTGATCTCGGCGCTTACCCTGGGGCTGGTGGTGCCCCGGACGGTTACCGTGGAAGGAGTGGTGGTAAAGCAGCCGTAGCCCCTACCAGCCCTTCGATCAGGTCGGCGGATCCGTCCGCGGCTCCTCCACCCTTCGTCACCACTGCCAGCGCTTTTCGTCCCTGCGCCGCCCGCCGTATCTCGTTTCCGATCCAGTCATCCCACAAGGCCTGCAACGACTCGGCGGCTTCATAGGACCCCAGCTCCGCGAGCGCCTCACCACCGCCGGCTTCCAGCAGCAGCGATGCATCGCGGCTCTCCTCCCAGCGGGGTCCGAACACGACGGGGATTCCGCACGCGGCGGGTTCCAGGACGGAATGAAGTCCGGCGCCGTGAAAACCGCCGCCCACGAAGGCCATGGATCCAACCCCGTACAAGCGGGCCAGGAGCCCTACCGAGTCCACCAGCAGCAGGGGCACCGGGCCCACGGCGGCGCTCATCCGCACCGGCTCCGGGCAGCCGAAGCGGGCGGCGGTGCGGGTGATACTGTCGAGGTGCACCGGCGTCGGCTCATGGGGCACCAGGATGAGTCGCGCATCGGGCCGGTGAATGTGGAGCCGGGCGAATGCTTCCAGCAGCACCGCTTCATCTCCCGGCCAGGTTGAGCCGGCTACCATGGTGGGTGCCCCGAGCCCGAACTTGCGGAGCGGCTCGTCGCCGGACGCGGCCAGCACCTTGTCCCGCACGCTGTCGAAGCGGGGATCGCCGAGCACTTCGATAACCTCACGATTCACGCCGAGGCGGACGAGACGGCGCGCGTCGTCCGCGCTGACCGCGCCCGCCCGGGATACCACGCGATAGCCGGGACGGAGCAGGGAGCGGGCCGGCCAGGAGAGCCGGCTGCTGTGCGGCCGGACCGTCCCCGCGACAATCCCGACCGGGACTCCGTGGCGATGAGCCGCCGTCGCCAGCTCGGGCCAGAGATCGAGCTTGGTGAATATCAGCGCGGAAGGTCGCAGCGAGGTCATCAGCCGCCGGGTGGCGCTCTGCGTGTCGTAGGGCAGGTAGTCGGCGACGTCGGCGCCCAGGTTGCGCGCAAAATTCTCCGCGGACGGGCTGAAGTGGGTATAGGCGATCTGCCAGTCGGGGTGGCGTTGCCGGATCCGGGTGATGATGCTCTGGGCCTGGAGCCCCTCGCCCACCGAGGGAGCGTGGAACCAGACCAGCGGCCGGTTAGGCTTCCGCTGCTCGCGTCCCCAGGCCTCCAGCCGCGTCAGCGCCCCGGCCCTCCCCCGGTGGCCGCGACCGACCTTCTCATCGAACATTCCCGCCGCCGGGAGCAGCGGGAGGCTCAGGAGGAGCCCGGTCCGGTAGAGGAAGGAAGGGTGAGGGGAGGCCATTTCTCAAGATAATGTGGGAATATGGGAATGCGGGAATACGGGAATTGAACGAATCCATGTTCCCACATTCCCCTCTTCCCGTAATCCCGCATTCCAGAATGTGGAAAGCGCCACCCGGCTTTCGTCGGATGGCGCCTTCTGTTGGCATCGAGCTCGGAACGCGTCGCTCTCAACGCCGCATCGGATTGTGCTTAGCGCGTCGCCAGGCGACCGTCTGCCCAATTCGAGCTTGCGATGCAACTCTCACTAGACAATGGATCACCTCCTTCGCAAAGGGTGGAATCTCGGGCTGGTATCCGAAGGGATTCTAATTCCTGAGCGAGATGGGCGGTAGTAGGCCGTAGAAGACGGTATTAGGCGGTAATGGGCGGAAGAGGGCGGTACCGCTGCCGCCCCCGCCTGCTACCGTCTACTACGTTCACTACCGTCTATTACCGCCCATTACCGCCTCGTACTACTTTCCGGCATGCCAGCCCCCATGGGATCCTATTGGTCCGCGACCAGGGCTCCCCGCTACAGCCTGGTGTTCGCGTTTCCGCTCCTGGTCATCTACGAGTTGCTGGCGTTCGTCCTTACCCACGATGCGATTGCGGGAGTGCGCAACGGCGCCGACGTCCTGCTCAAGAGCGTTTTCATCGCGCTGGGCGGGCGCAACGGCGTCGTGGTCTTCGGGGTGATCCTGGTGGGCACCGGGCTCCTGCTGGTGTGGCGGGACATGCGTCGGTCGGGCGGGGACATTCGCCCGGCGTGGTTCGGCGCCATGCTGGGCGAGTCCATTCTCTACGCGCTCCTGTTCGGCCTCATCGCTTCGTCGCTGACGTCGCTGCTGCTGCATGGCCGCCTGGGGTTCCTGCTCCAGGCTCCCCTGGAGCGGCTGGACCTGGCGACCCAGCTCATGGTCTCGCTGGGCGCCGGTATTTACGAAGAGCTGCTTTTCAGGGTGATCCTGGTGGGGGCGCTGTTCAAGGCGGGGAAACTGCTGGGCTGGAAACCGCTCACTGCCGGCGCGGTGGCGACCATCGTCGGCGCCTTCATCTTCTCCGCGTTTCACTACATCGGTCCCTATGGTGACCGGCTCGAGCTCACCTCGTTTGCGTTCCGGGTGGTTGCCGGCCTGCTGTTCAGTGGCCTGTACCTGCTGCGTGGCTTCGGGGTTACGGCGTGGACCCACGCATTGTATGACGTCTTTCTCTCTCTGTTGTAGTAGACGGTAAAAGGCGGTAAAAGACGGTAGACAGCCGCACACCTCCCGTCCATTACCGTCTACTACCGCCCATTACCGCCTGTTTTAAGCTGATAAATCGAATCCAATATCGGCTTGAAATCCGACGCCGGCGCTGCTCCTCGCAACAACCCGCCCTCGATGATGAAGCTCGGCGTGCTCCGCACTCCGGCCCGGGCCGCGCCCTCGGCGTCGCTGCGAACCAGGTCGCGGGTCTCGTGGTTGGTGAGGCAGGAGAGAATGGCGCTCCGGGCAATGTGCGCGGAGTCGGCCAGGCCCAGGAGGTAGGGCCCGGGATCGGAGAGCCGTTCCCAATGCTCCTGGTTGCGGAACAGCAGGTCGTGCACCGGCCAGAAGCGGTCCAGCCGGGCGGCGCACATGGCGAACTCGGCCGCAGCGGTCGCGTTGGGGTGCAGCTCCGGGATCGGGAAGTTGATGAAGACCCAGCGGACCTTGCCGGTCGTCACATACTCGCGCTCCAGCTCGGGAAAGGTCTCCAGCGCATGGCGCCGGCAGTAGGGACACTGGAAATCCGACATCTCGTACACGGTGACCGGTGCGTTTTCCGCTCCCTTGCTCCGCTGGGGGAGCAGGAAGTCCACGGTGTCGGGCCTGGCCACCGAGCCGCGAGCCACCAGGGCGGGCATCGCGATAGCCGCGACGATGGCCAGGGCGCCAACGACGAGAATGGAGGTCAACCGCATTGAGAAGTTCCCGGAGATTGAGAGTGGAAAGATAAGCCAAAGGACAGGCTAGAGCCTGCCATCGGCGCGTACTTGTCGCCAAAGCGACCACCAATCCATGTATCTCTGTTTACCGTCCTACCGTCTAGTATTTCGGCCTCTGCCTGCCGCTTCGCGCGTCCAGCACTACCGTTTCCCCTCGCACCGGGACGTTCCAGTACCACTGGCGATAGGGGTCGCCGGGGTCCCAGGTCCAGGCATACACCCACCAGGCTCCGTCCTTCAGGCGCAGTGATGCACGACCATTCGCCCCGGTGGTATCCGCGATCGGATCTCGACTGGTGGTCAGGTCGTCCACGATGCTTTCGTAGCCCCGAAAGGTGCTATTTTCCCATGCCGTCACTTCGCGGCGCAGGGAGTCCACGGCGGGAATGACTCGGCGGCGCAGCCGTTCCAGTTCCTGGCGGGCGGGTTCACCCTGGAGGCGGGCCGCGGCGAGCGAGTCGTTCAGCGCTCCGAAGGTCCCGTAGAGCGAGGGGTACTCGGGGGCGTTGCGGGGTAGCGAGTCCAGCCGCCGCCGCAGGACGGCCAGGGACTCGCCGATTTCCTGGGCGCGATAGCTGGCGCGGGCGTAGCGGGTGAACGGATCGCGCCAGATGGCGAAGAGGCTGTCGAGCCTGGCGGTGTGCGGGCGCGGGGTCGGGGCGGCCTTCTCCAGCAGGCTCAGGATGCTGTCGCGATCGTAGGGCAGCACGATGAAGGCAAGATTCGGCACCGGCGCGTCCACGCCATCGAGGCTGGGAATGCTGGCGCGAACCTCGACTTTCCGCGGCTCGCACGCGGCGAGAATAACGATAAGGACGATGAGCTTTCGAAACACGAGATTTCCGATCAGAGGGACCGCCAAAGCTATCGGCGTCCCGCTGCTGCTTCAACTCGCTGCCGGCCCGCTGGCCGCGCAGGCGGGTATTCCGGGCCTGTTTCCCACCCAGCCGACCGGTTACGTCACCGACGTCGCCAGCATCATTGACGCCGCCACCGAGGCCCGGCTTACCGACCTGATCGAGCGGCTCAAGGCCGCCACCACGGCGGAGGTCGCGG
>JBDTTZ010000359.1:0-4077 GCA_040008015.1 Gemmatimonadota bacterium | reverse complement strand
GCGTGGCTGGCGTGCTTGATCGTCATCACCCGCTTGCCGCGGCGCGAAAACTCGGCGGCAAGCGCCACGACCAGCGTGGTCTTGCCGGTGTTCTTGCGGCCGATTATCGAAATGATCCGTGGCGCCACAGAGCGTCCGCCTTGGCGAGATCGTCGGGAATGTTCAGGTTGAAGAACAGGGTCGCCGGATCACCCAGCTGGCGCACCTGCTCCAGAGGGAGGATACCGACTTGTACCTGGGGATGGAAGGCGATGGCGCGGCGGTCGCCGCGCTCCAGTGCCCGGGCGATGGCGGGCTGGCAGGCCGGTCCATACGCGGCGCAGAGCGGCTCCGGACCATGACCGCCTCCGCTCTCCGGCAGGAACGCATCGTGGGACTGGAGGCCCAGGGCCAGCGCCCGAAGCAGCGGCGCCGATACGAAGGGCATATCCCATGCGGACACCACGACCGGGGCCGGTCCCAGGGTGACCGCGGTGAGGATTCCGCCCAGCGCGCCGAGCCCCGGTTGCACGTCAGGCACCACGGGAAGGTCACTTCGCCAGGAATTGGCGGCGGGATCGTTGGCGACCAGCAGGGGCAGCTCTCCAAACGCATCCACGAATGCCGTGACCAGCCGGTCGAGAATCCGCTCGCCTCCGACGGTCTCCAGCCCCTTTGGCCTGCCTCCAAACCGGGACGCCGCACCACCGGCAAGGATGACTCCCCTCAATTCCCCCAATTAGTACCGTCGGCCCCTTCGGCGCTCCAGCACCACGTCGAAGCCGAAGGTGACGCTGAATACGTGCTTCCAGGCCCGTTCATGGGGGGGCTGGAGATTGGGAGCCCCGAAGGTGGCGCCGGTAACGGTCTCGATACTGGAAATGTTGTCCCGGATTTCCCAGCGGAGCTGGTATCCGTGTCCCAGCGCCGCGGTGAAGCCGGCTCCGAGGCCGAGGACGGGAGCAATCTTATGGATCTTGGAATCGTTATAGATCGAGACGATGCCCTGCTCGTTGTCGAGGCTGTCGATCGGGACGACGAAGCTCCCATCCAGTCGCACCCCGCTATGCTGGGTCAGAATGAGACCGGCATGCACCCTGGCATAGGGAGAAAAGGTCTTGCGGCTCCAGATCCGATAAAGCGTCCCCACGCTCAGGGCGGCGGCGCTGGCTGGGGTATCGTGCTGGTTGATCGAGCTGCAGACCTGCGCATTCCGGGACGACCCGCTGGAAAAAACCTGGTGGCAATCGTCTTCGAATCCCAGCCCGATCAGCATCGCCTCACCGGTAAATCCCCAGTGCTCGCCGGGGAAGTAGGTCCCATGAAAGACGACCACGAGTGAGGACCGCAGCCGCCGGCTGATGGCGAGGGTGTCGACGTTGGTCACCCCCTCGAACAGCGGCTGATCATTGACCTGCCACAGATCGGACCCCACCGTAGCGCCCGCCGCGACACCGATGCTCAGCCGGGCCTGGTCGGCGGTGGCCTGGGCCAGCAGGGGACTGCCCGCAAAGGTCGTGAGTGCAGCCAGGATCATCCAGCGATTACGCATCAGCTCCTCACCATGGAATGGTGTTCGACCGCGAGGCATTGGTCCATCACCACGGGTATACCCGCCGCTTCAATCCGGGCCGCGGAATCGGCATCCTCAACGCCCTGCTGCATCCAGACCAGCCGGGGCCGGACCGCCAGGATGTCGCTCACCAATTCCGGGATCGCCGACGAGCGGCGAAAGATGTCGACGACGTCGATGGGGCCGGTCTTCCGGGCTGCCGCCAGGTCAGGGACAATCGGCTCGCCCAGGATGGTGCCTTCGGGTCCCGGCCGGACCGGGATGATCCGGTAGCCGGCCCGCTGGAGATACTGCGCCACTCCGTGGCTGGGCCGTTCCGGCTTCGGACTCAGGCCCACCACGGCGATTCGTTTTGCGCTGGTCAGGATATCGCGCACCTGGCGCGGGTCGGTGGCCACCAACTACCCGGAGACGGCGGCGTAGCCGCGGGTCAACACAGGCCACGTTTTCAGGAGTGACTGGCGCTCAGGTTGCCCCGGTACATTCGGCATACAGTGTGGGATCCTCCGCGACCCTGACCCGCAGCAGCCGGACGCCGGGCGGGAGTCGCGCGGCGACGCGGGCGTACAGAATGGAAGCTAGCGCCTCGCAGGTCGGGAGGGGACGGTCGGTAGCAAACTCGGGCAAGGTATTGAGCTGGCGGTCGCGGTAACGCTCAGCAACTTCTTCCTTCAGTATGGCGTCCAGCAGGGCGAGATCGACGATCATTCCGGTCGCCGGATCCACGGCCCCCGTTACCGTGACTTCGCATTCGTAGTCATGGCCATGGTAGTCGGCGACCGGGCCAAAGGCGACCCGGTTCTGCGCCTCGCTCCAGTCGGGGCGGAACATCCGGTGGGTGGCGGGAAAATGGATGACTCGAGTGAGCGAGATCATACCAGGATCGAAAGGGGTAAGGGGTAAGGGGTAAGCGGGACTAATAACCCCGACTTGCTCAACTGGCAGCCTTCTGGTATGGATCTCCGTTTTCCGGTCCCTCGTACTTCGTACCTCTTACCTCGTCGGAGTCAGAACGAGAAAGACAGTCCGGCGGTCATCCACCAGGACGACATCCAGTCCGAGGTCTTGCCGTTGGTGATGACCGGATCGCCGCCCGGATCGTTGGCCGGATCTTCCAGGTAGCTTGACGGGTACTTGAGCTTCCAGAAGTGGCGGCGGGCTTCGAATCTCAGGTGCAGATGGTTGCTGACGAAATACCGCATGCCCAACCCGGGAGAGACGGTGAACCGGTTGCCGAACTGGAAGCCGCTGGTGTCGCTCTTGACGTCACTGCCCAAGGCATAGCCCAGGCCGGCGACAAAGAATGGCGCGAGGTGATGCCAGGCCTTCCCGCCCGTCAGGTTGAATTGCAGGACGGCTTCGGGGTTGATGATACTCTGCTTGAAGGGACCGGTGCGGCGGGTGGCCTTTGGCGCATCGGCGTCGAGCACGTCGCGCTCCAGGTCCATGTAGGTGACGCTCAAGCCGCCGGTCACGAAGCCCGACGTCCTGATATCGTACAACACTCCGTACGTCATGCCATGCCGGGGCCCGATGCCCAGCGAGCCACCATCGCCGCCCAGGTTACCCACCATGAAGGTCAGAGACGATCCCCGCGAAATATCTCGATAGGGAGACCGCGACGGCGGATAGCCAACCTGCGCCGACAGCGCGGGGGCCCCAAGGCAACCAAGAAGACCCAGCAACGTCACCAATCTTTCTACCGTCCTTCCGTCCTTCCGTCCTACCGTCATATATCAGTCTCCCAGATCTCTCAGGTCGCGCCCGGTCATCTCGGGCGGCGGTTCCACCCCCAGCATCCGCAGCACGGTAGGACCGACGTCGCGGAGCGCGCCGCCGGAACGGAGCGCGGTAGCATCGCTGTTCACCAGGACGAGCGGGACCGGATTGGTGGTATGCGCCGTGTGGGGGCCACCGGTTGCCGGGTCCAGCATCAGCTCACAGTTGCCGTGGTCCGCCGTTACCAGCGCCGAGGCACCGGTCTTCTCGATGCTCCCCAGCATGCGCGACAGGCACTGGTCCACCGTCTCGACCGCGTGAATGATCGCCGGTATCACCCCGGTGTGGCCCACCATGTCCGCGTTGGCGTAGTTGCAGAGGATGAAGTCGTGCTCCCCGGCTTCGATTGCCCGGCAGAGCACATCGGTAATCCCCGCGGCGCTCATCTCCGGCGCCAGGTCGTAGGTCGCGACCTTCTGCGAGGGAACCAGCCGCCGTTCCTCACCCTTGTACGGCGTCTCCAGTCCACCATTGAAGAAATAGGTGACATGGGGATACTTCTCGGTCTCCGCCGTGCGCAGCTGGCTCATGCCCTGGTCGGCCAGCACCTCGGCGACGATTTTCGCCATGCTGAAGGGTGGGAACGCCTGGGCAATCGGAAAGGTCTGATCGTATTGCGTCATGGTGACCATCCGGAGCTTCGGCCGGTCCGCGACGTCAAACCCGTCGAACCCGTCGATCATGAGCGTGCGCACGATCTGCCGCATCCGGTCGCTGCGATAATTGTAGCAGAACACGCCGTCGCC
>JBDTTZ010000358.1:0-2032 GCA_040008015.1 Gemmatimonadota bacterium | reverse complement strand
ATTTCCCTGGAGCCGCTGCACCGCCGCCCAGGAGAGCTGTTCAGTCGCGTCAGCTTCTCCGCTCAGCAGAATGGTGAGCCGGGCGTCCGGCGACCTGGCGACCCGGAAATAGACCCGGTCCAGCTTGGGTTTGCCGAGGAAAAACCGATCGAAGGCGGCCAGCTCGATCACCTGGTCCGGTACCCTGCGAACCCAGCGGAACGCGCCGTTCCCCACGGGATGCTTGCCGAACTCCGAGGTCGCGATGGAATCCTGGGGGATGCCGGCCAGCAGGTGCTCCGGCATGATCATCAGGTGATAGGTCGCATCGTACATCTGCTCGGCGTAAACGTGGCGGAACCGGAAGACCACGCGGGTTGGCCCGTCGGCAGTGACCGATGCGATGCGCTGGGTGGCGGTAAGGAGGTCGTGGACTTGCCGGGATCGCTCGAAGGTGAACACCACGTCGCGCGATGTGACGGGCGCGCCGTCGTGCCAGAGGGCCCGTGTATCCAGCTCGAACACGATGGTGACCGAGTCGCGCCGCTTCCAGGACCGGGCCAGCAGGGGGGCGAAATCCTTGTCCCCGACGGTGCTCAGGGTGGGCCCCAGCTCCGCAAGCCGGAGAAACAGCAGATTGGTGATTTGCCAATTGGTCTGGTTCTGGTCCACTCCGGGCACCGGAGTGGAAACATCGGCACCCGTCGCAATGACCAGCACGCCGCTGGCTCCTTCCCGCTGGGCGCAGGCGGAGCCGGGGACAAGGACGAAGGCCAAGCCGGCACAGGCGGCAATCCGGAGAACTGGGTGGAGCAACGGATTCTCCTCGGAGGGGCCATCTAAGATAAGACGAAACGATGGGGCTGTCAGCGGCTCCAGGTCCATTCGGCCGACCGGAAGCGGGTCTCGTGCTCGCGTGATGCCGCGGCCAGCCCGGCTTCGCGATCCCACTCGATCATCTCCCCGGCCCAGTCCTGGAATTTCGTGATCATGGACTGCGCCATCTCATCATACCCCACGCGGCGCCCAAGAATCCGGCTGAGCGGCCGGTCGTGTGAGGATGGCGGGTCTCCCAGCGTTACCTGCTGGACCACCTCCTGGTCATCCTCCAGCAGCAGGCTGCCGTGCTGGAGGAACGCGCTGCCCTGCCGGACCTGGGCCGAGCCCACGACCTTGTGGTCTCCGATCACGACCTCACCACCGGCCGGGCTCGCGAAGCAGGCACCAGCATCCAGCCTGCTCGCTTGCGCCGGCGCGGCCGCCAGCGCGGGGGTCGCACCCAGGCACCGAACAGCCTCGGCGATCAGCTGATGAATCTCCCGGTAGGCCTGGGGCAATGAACCGAACATTGCGAGCGGAGCCGCGACGCCATAGGTCAGCTCGCGGGCGTGCCACACGGCGCGGCCGCCGGTGGGCCGGCGCACGCAGTCGAGACCCCGCGCTGCGATGCCCGCGCGATCGTAGCGCTTGAGGGCGGGCTCGTGGCGGCCAAAGGAGAGGCAGTGGGGATCCCACTGGTAAAGGCGGAGGACCGCGAGGTTCTCCCGCTCCGCAAAATCCAACAGCCCCTGGTCCCGGGCCATGTTGGACCAGCCGGGGCGGGGGCTGTCGAGGAGCAAGTGCCACACAGTCATGTCATTCCGAGGGCGCAGCCCGAGGAATCTCAAGGCTGGGGTGAAGGGGACCCCGAGTATCGCTTGCGATGCGAGCTTGAGATCCCTCGCTTTGCTCGGGATGACATCAAGCGTTATTCGTAATCCGACACCGGGGGGCAGGTGCACACCAGGTTCCGGTCTCCGTAGGCCTGGTCAATGCGTCCCACGGTGGGCCAGACCTTGTGCTTCCGGGTCGCGTCGGATGGGAACCCCGCGCGCTCGCGGGAGTAGGGCCGGTCCCAGCTGTTGCTGATGACGTCGGCCAGGGTGTGCGGCGAGTTGCTGAGCAGGTTGTTCCCCTTCGCCGTCTTGCCCTCTTCGATCTCCCGTATCTCCTGGCGGATCGCGATCATCGCGTCGCAGTACCGGTCGAGCTCTTCCTTCGATTCGCTCTCGGT
>JBDTTZ010000357.1:0-3180 GCA_040008015.1 Gemmatimonadota bacterium | reverse complement strand
TCTCCCGAGGCCCCGGTCCCGGTGGTCACCATCCGGGAGCGGCGGACCGCCCTGGGCGGCGCCGCCAACGTGGCCGCCAACGTCGTGGCGATCGGCGCAACATGCCAGCTGGTGGGTATCGTGGGCGATGATCCGGAGGGACGCTCACTGCGCCAGGAAATGGTGACGGCGCAGATCGACGACCGCCACGTACTCACCGTGTCCGATCGGCCGACGACCTCCAAGACCCGGGTCATGGCCCGGTCGCAGCAGGTCGTCCGCATCGACGAAGAAATCGACAGCCTGCTCCAGGGTCCCGAGCTGGAGCGGCTGATCAACATGCTGGTGGACGCACTGAGCGACGCCGATGCGCTCCTGATCGAGGACTACAACAAGGGCGCGCTGGCGCCGCCATTGATCGCCGCCGCGCTGGGCGGAGCCCGGCGCCGCGGAGTGCCGGTGGTGGTAGATCCCAAGTTCCGCCAGTTCTTCGAGTATTCCGGCGCCACCGTGTTCAAGCCGAATCGCCGGGAGCTGGAGTCCGCGCTGGGTGCCGCGGTGGATCTCCAGCACCGGGACGCATTGCCCGAGGCGCTGACCCGCCTCAAGGTGGACAACCTGCTGGTGACCCTGGGCTCCGACGGCATGGTCCTGGTCACCAAGGACGGCAAGACCACTCACATTCCGAGCATCGCCCGCGAGGTGTACGACGTATCGGGCGCCGGCGACACGGTTACGGCGTGGATGGGGACGGCGCTTGCGGCAGGCGCGTCAGTGATGGAAGGCGCCATCCTGGCGAATTACGCGGCGGGCGTGGAGGTGGGCAAGGCGGGCGTGGCGACGGTGAGCTCCGACGAAGTGCTGGCGGTGCACGATGAGCGCTACGATCAGATCGGGAAGCTTCGAAGAGGGGGGCTGATTTGAGGTGACAAGTGACAAGTGACAAGTGACAGGTGACAATCTCCTTGTCACTTGTCACTCGTCACGCTTTTTGTTAGACTCCGGCCCTCAAATTCGAGATTGTAGGGGGATTAGCTCAGCTGGTTAGAGCGCGCGCCTCACATGCGCGAGGTCGGGGGTTCGATCCCCTCATCCCCCATGGAACGGCAACAAAAAACAAGGCGCCCCGCGAGGGGCGCTTGGCATTCAGACTACTCTCCTGCCGGTCATGAAGTGCCAGATGATGGCGATCACGGCGACGACGAGCACGATGTGGATGAGCCCACCCGTCACATGGAAAGCGAACATTCCGAGTAGCCACGCGATAAGCAGAATGACGCCGATAGTCGCAAGCATGTTCAGTCCTTGTTGGAGAGTCACGCGAAGTTGCGATACTAATTAGCTGCAACCTGAGTGGACTGCAGCGACCCGTATCACACTTTTCCCGTGCTGCCCGTCATGCTCCCCGCTACTTCTCCCTTCGCCGATACGCCATCAGCGTAATCCCCACACATATGCACAGGGCCGGCAGCGCGATGACTACCATCGCCGGCAGCATGGAGTGCATGCTGGGCAGGTCGCTCATGGTCGGAGGGAGCGCAATCGCACGGCGTCGAACCACAGCTGGTTGAGCATGACCAACACGAAGATCAGTCCCGGGATCAGGCTCCAGAAAAGGAGCCGACGCTCGTACTTGAGATGCATGAAATACATCAGCGCGAGGCCCGCCTCCAGGAAGGCCAGCGCGAGGAGCGCCGCCAGCAGGGCCGCGGAGGAGAGGTGCGCGAAGGTCAGCGCGACTTCACCTGCCAGGATCAGGAGCAGGCCGAGCCAGACCAGGACGTACCGCTTCATCGAACGTTCATCAGGTATACCAGCGGGAAGACGAACATCCATACCAGGTCGACGAAGTGCCAGTAGAGGCCCGCGGTTTCCAGGTGTCCCGCATCGAGCCGGCCCCGGCGATAGAAAACCCCGATGACCAGCAGTGCCAGCACCCCGAGCACGACGTGAAGCAGGTGGAGGCCGGTGATGCTGAAGAAGGTTCCACCGACCAGGGGGGAGGCACCCATCGGGTTGGTGCCGGGTCTCCAGCCTTCGGCGAACAGCTTGAACCACTCCCGGAGGTGGAGCGCCGCGAAGGCCGTTCCCAGCAGCGCCGTGAGGCCCAGCCACCTGATGCTGGTGGCGCGCCTCCCTTCCTGAGCGGCGGCCACGGCGGCCAGCATGGTCAGGCTGCTGGTGAGCAGCACTGCAGTCATCACAACTCCATTGATCACCGTCGAAGACCCGAATGGCCTGACCCAATTCGGACTTCCTACCCGCAGGTACCCATACCCTACCAGCAACGCGCCGAACGTGGCGGCATCGGCGACGATGAACAGCCACATCACCAGCTTCCTGGACCGGATCCCGAATGGGGATTCCTCCAGGACCGCTTCATGTCCCAGGGTCAACGGCATGTCGGTACTGCTCACGTCACCTCCGGCAGCGGGTCACAGTCGCAGCGATAGAATCACCAGGAGATAGAGCCAGAGCACAGCCATAAAATGCCAGTAGAGCGAGATCGCGCCAAGCGCACCGAGTGGCGGTTCCCCTCCGCTGGAACGGAACCGGCGCATGAGGTACCCGAGTGCCACGATTCCGCCAACCACGTGGACCGCGTGGAGCACCGTGAGCACATAGAAGAACGAGCTGCTGGGGTTGGTCGCGAGATAGAGACCCTGCGTGGCGAGCTGCCGCCAGGCCATGACCTGGCCGGCGAGGAAGAGCAGTCCGAGGGCCAGGGTAAGGCCCACCCAGGCCACCCCGCGCCGGCGAGCGAGCACCAGGGCCCCGCTGCTCGCCAGCAGCAGCATGGTGTTGAAATAGAGGATCGGCGGCAGGCTGAAATGCTGCCAGTCCGGGGCGGCATCGTGCCGGACCAGGAGCGCGCTGGTATACGCCGCAAACGACATCATGATGGCGGCGATGCCGACCCAGACCCCGGTCCTGGCCGGGGACGGCGCCATGCGCATCATCTGCACCTCAGGTCCCTGCCGGAGCATCGGGCGCCGTTTGCATCACGTAATCGGCGGCTCCCTTCACGCCATACTCATTGGGACCGTGATTCACCACGGGCGGATGGCCACCGAAGTTGTCGAACGGGGGCGGCGAGGGCACCGACCACTCGAGCGAGGTTGCCTCCCATGGGTTGTCGGGCGCCCGGGCGCCCCGCAACCGGCTCCAAACCAGGGTAAAGAAGAAAATGAGCTGGACAGC
>JBDTTZ010000356.1:0-3793 GCA_040008015.1 Gemmatimonadota bacterium | reverse complement strand
CCACCGTCGCGAGCCGGGCGTCCATGCTGAACTCATGGGTCCCGGCCAGCACCGCATCGTCCGCCCGGGCCGCCGCGAACAGCTCGGAGACCACGGTATGGTAGGGCACTCCGCTCAGCACGTAAACCTGGTCGCGCTCCCGGAGGATAGTACTGCCGCGGGGCGGAATGACTTCCTTGCCTCGCACCACCAGCACGATCAGTGAATCGGCCGGCAGCGGCAGCGCGCTGATCGGCTTTCCCGCCGCGGGGCTGGAGGCTTCGACCTGGTAGCCGAGCAGCTCCTGCCCGGTTTCCCGGAGCGCCGTGAGCTCCAGCGAAATCGCCGACTCGGGATTTTCCGGCTCCAGCTTTCCCAGCCGCCGGGCCAGCGGGAGAATGAGGGTGGACTGGATCAGCACCGAAATGAGGACCGCGAAGAATGTCACGTTGAAGATGGTCGAGGCACCGGGGATTCCGGCTGCGAGTGGAATCGTGGCCAGGATGACCGGTACCGCACCGCGCAAGCCACCGCACGCGATCACCAGGCGGTCCCGCCAGTCATAGCGAAAAGGCGCGGTGATCAGAAGCACGGAAACCGGGCGGGCGACAAATACCAGGACCGCGGCGATGGCCAGCCCACTGGGCGCTGCGTTCACCAGCTGGCTGGGAAGGGCGAGGAGTCCCAGTAGCACGAACACGCCGACCTGGGCGATCCAGGCAATGCCGTCGTGAAAGCGCCTGAGTCCCCGTTCGAACGGCAGCCGGCTGTGCCCGACCATCACGCCGGCGATATACACCGAAATGAACCCGCTTCCGTGTAGCACGTTTGCCGCGCCAAAACTGAGCAATCCGGTGGCCAGCGAAAACACCAGGTAGAGTCCGGCCACGTCGAGGTGCAGCCTTCGCATGACCGCACTGGCGAGCCAGCCGAGTCCACCCCCGACGGCCACCCCGATGGCCATTTCCTCGATGAAGGTGGTGCCGATCCGCCACCACGGCGGCGCCAGGCCGCCCCCGAGGAACCCGGCGAGGGTCACGACCATGAAGATGGCGATGGGATCGTTGAGGCCGGATTCGACTTCGAGGGTGGCACGGAGCCGGTCCGGAAGTGTCGCGCCCCGGCCCCGGAAGCTGGCAAACACCGCCGCGGCATCGGTGGAGCCCAGGATGCTACCGAGCAGGAGTCCCGCCGGCCAGGAAAAGCCGAGCAGCCAGACCGCCGCCGCTCCGGTGACCCCGGCCGAGATCACCACGCCACCAGTCGCAAGCAGGATCGCCGGCCCCGCCACTCGCCGGATCTGCCGGACCGGGGTCCCCAATCCGCCGTCGTACAGGATCAGGGCCAGCAGGCCGATGGAGATCTGGCTGGCGGAGACGGCGTCGTTGTACCGGATCCCCAGCGGCCCCTCTTCTCCGGCCATGAGGCCCACCGCAACGAACAGGAGGATGAGGGGAACGCCGGAACGGGCCGACACCCGGCTGGACAACACCCCGGCGATCAGCAGGGCCCCGGTGAGGAGCATGAGGTAGGCTGCGCGGTCCATCGTCAAACATAAGACGGTAGGACGGTAGGACGGAAAGACGGTAGGATGAGGTTGCTGCTTGCCAAGGCCGGTCGTCGGCGTAAGATATCTGGCGGTGCCCCAACCCTCTCCCGAATTTCTCAGTCTTCAGCAAGCCGTGGCGGGCCGGTTCTCCCTCGAGCGAGAGTTGGGGAGAGGCGGCATGGGCATCGTGTTTCTTGCCCGCGACGTCGCCCTGGACCGGCCCGTCGCGATCAAGTTGCTGCCGCCGCATTTCGCCCACCTTCCGGAACTCCGCTCCCGGTTCCTTCGCGAAGCCCGCACCGCCGCTCGTCTCTCCCATCCTCACATTGTGCCGATTCACCTGGTCGAGGAGCTGGGAGCACTGGTCTTCTTCGTGATGGCCTATGTGGATGGGGAGAGTCTCGGTGATCGGGTCCGGGGCAGGGGACCGATTACTCCCACCGCGGCGCGTCGATTGGTGCAGGAAGTCGCCTGGGCGCTGGGGTATGCCCATCAGCACGGGGTCATTCACCGCGACATCAAGCCGGACAACATCATGCTCGACCGGGCCAGCGGAAGGGCAATGGTTACCGACTTCGGAATCGCGAGGCTGGTGGAGGCCGATACCGAGCGGGCTTTGGGAGAAATCGTCGGGACCGTGTCCTACATGAGTCCCGAGCAAGCCCTGGGGCAGGCCGTTGATGGCCGCAGTGATCTCTATTCCCTCGGGGTCACCGCATTCTACGCATTGACCGGCCGGCTCCCATTTGTGGGTCCCAACATTCCCGCGGTGATCCACCAGCACGTCAATGTGCCGGCTCCTCGGTTGGCGACCCAAGGCATGAGCGTTCCGGCGCAGCTGGCCGAAACCATCGATCGCTGTCTGACGAAGGAGCCATCCAGGCGCTGGCCGACCGGTGAAGCCCTCGCGGAATCGGTTGCGCTGGCGGGAGCCTCGGCGCCAGAGGTTCCGCCCCAGGTGCGGAGTCTGCTGCGGCTGGTGCGAGAAGGCGCGGCCTTTCTGGCCGTCGTCGGTGCGGTGATCCTGCCAATTGTTGTTTTGTCGGACCTGCCACGGTTCCTGCTCACTCTCTCCGCTTCCGGCAAGGTCTACCTCGGACTGATGGCTTTGGCTGGCCTGCTGGGCTACCCATCGAAGCTGCTGATGGCGGCCCGGCGAGTCCTGAAAGACGGGTATGATGCCGAGCACGTTCGCCTTGGCCTGGTGGCAGAGGCCAATGCGCAAGTCGAGGAACTCCTCCTGAAGGGTGATTCCGGGGCTCGACAGCAGAAGAACCGGGAGAGCCTGATACGGTGGAGCCCCGTGGTGCTCGGCTTAAGCATCGTCATGATCGCTGGTGGCCTCCTTGGCCCGGATGTGACGGCGCTTGCCATCGGCTCCGCCTCCCTGCTCGCGGCGGCGGTAGGACTCGCCGCCCGGCCGGCCGTCGAGCCGGAATCGCCCCTCCGGGCACTGGGCTTGGTGGAGAGAATGATGATTGGGCAATTCGGAAGTGTCCTATTCCGCCTGGCTGGTCTGGGGCTCCGCCGGCCTGATCCAGTTGTCTCAGGGGGTGAAGCTACAGAAGTCGTGCTCGCTTCCGCAGTGGAGGATTTGTTTGAGGGATTGGCTCCCGCCATCCGGAAGCGCCTGGCCTCGTTGCCGAGGGTAATTCACCGGTTGGAGAGTCACGCCATCGCCCTGCGCAACCGGGAGGCAGCGATCGGAGACGCCCTGGTGCGGGTCGAGATCAAGGGCGGCCTCGAGCAGCAGGCCCGACAAGAAGCCGTCGCGGACGAGCTCGTGTCCGCTCGCGTCTCGGTGCGTGAGCGGATCGGCGCGGCCGTGGGAGCTCTGGAGAATCTCCGCCTCGGCCTGTTGCGGCTGATCGCCGGTGTGGGAAGCCCCGACGATCTCACCGCGGACCTCGAGCGGGCCCAGGCGATCGGCGATCGGATTGATGCCGAGCTGGCCGCGCGACGTGAAATCCCCAACAACACGAAGGACCTCCCCTGATCGGGAGATCCTCCGCTTACCGTTTCACGCCTCACGCCTCACGCCTTACCGTCTTACCGTCCTTCTCTAAGCATCATAGTACAGGAAGAACTCGTACGGATGGGGGCGCAGGTTTATGGCCGGCAGGTCCTTGGTTCGCTTCATCGCGAGCCAGGTCTCGATCACATCGGGCGTGAAGACGTCGCCTTCCAGCAGGAACTGGTGATCGGCTTCCAGCGCGTCGAGCGACTCGCCCAGCGATGCCGGCGTGTTCTTGATGCTCTTCTTGC
>JBDTTZ010000355.1:0-4590 GCA_040008015.1 Gemmatimonadota bacterium | reverse complement strand
CGGTAATCCTGGCTGTGCAGGTCCACGGTGTACTCGAGGACCCGGTTCGGCGGGATCGCCACCGGGCGCTCGAAACCGGTCCGGAAGCGACCCCGGAGCACGTCGTTGGCCACCATGAGCTGGTAGCCGCCCGTCATTTTGGGGCTGGAGAAGTCCTCGGGGTATACGTCGATCAGCTTGACGATCCAGTCGGCGTCGCTCCCGGTGGTGCTGGCGAACAGGTGGGCCGCGATGTCGCCCCGGATGACCACGTCATTCTCCAGCGGTTCGGTCTCCCAGCTCAGCACGTCCGGGCGGTGATCCATCAACCGCTGGTCCTGGAGCAGCCAGGTGTACCACCCGCTGCCTTTCTCGTAGTACGTGGGCTCGATCGGCCGCCGGCGGTAGGGGACCGGGTTGGCCGGGTCGGAGACGTAGCTGTCGAACGCCGCCGCGGCCGCCGGCGGCGCGAAGCTGAGCCCGCGGTGCTCGTGGAAATACAGCTTGCGGCGGGTCACCCCGTTCCGGGCGGGCCAGGCATCGTTCCGCACCCAGGCATTGGCACCCGACTCGAAGGTGAGTGCCTCCGCGAAGGGCACCGTACCCTTGTCCTTCAGATAATGGGCAAAGAATGGCGCCTGGACGCTGTCCCGGAAATACTCGCCGGTGTTGCTGCCGAAGTCCACGTTGCCCAGCACTCGGCCCGGTCCACCTTCCCAGCCGCCATGGTTCCACGGCCCGACCACCAGGAAGTTGACGCCGAGCGAATCGTGTTTCTCCAGCTGCTGGTAGATCCGGATCGGCCCGACGAAGTCCTCCTGGTCCCACCAGCCGGCGACGTTGAGCGTCGGCACCTGCGCCTGGGTGAGATAGGCCGAAACGGCCTGCTGCTTCCAGAAGTCGTCGTGGTTGGGGTGCGCGATGAAATTGTTCCAGCTGGGAAGCTTGCCGTGGAGAAAATGATCGTTGGCGTTACTGAGGGCACCCAGGTCGAGATACCAGTCGAAGGTGTCATACCGGCCGAAATCAAATGAGCTATTGGTGTCGGAGGCCTCGGTCAATACCGCGTACTCGAAGCCGTAGCTCAGCCGAAACGCGCCCTGGTGATGGAAGTCGTCGTTCAGGAACATGTCGTCGGGAGAGGCCTGCGGCGAGGCGGCGCGCAGGGCGGGGTGGGGGTCGATCAACGCCATCGCCGTCGTAAAGCCATCATACGAAACGCCCAGCATGCCGACTCGGCCGTTGTTGTTGGGCACGGTGTGGATCATCCAGTCGATCGTGTCGTAGGCATCGGTGCTCTCGTCGGCGCCGTTGGTCTGCCGGTGGTCCGGTTTCCGCTGCATGACGAAGGTGCCCTCGGACCCGTACCGGCCCCGGATGTCCTGGAAGGCAAAGATGTACCCCTCCTGGGCCAGTGCCTTGAAGTAGCTGCCGAACGCTCTCGAGGCCTCAGCGATGCCGTAGGGAGTGCGGGAGAAGATGATCGGCAGCGGGCCGCTGGCGGTCTTGGGTATGTAATAGGATGTGTTCAGCTTGATCCCGTCTCGCATGGGAACCATCACGTCGTGCCGGTCGAAGTCGGCCGCGGTCTGGGCCCGAACGCTGGTCGTCGTGAGGAGGGAACCGGCGAGGGCAAGCACACAGGTGAGGCGCATGGATACTCGAGCGAGATTGGGAAGAGCGAAAATGCGGGACCGCCGCGAGATACGCAACCACCCCTATTGACGAACCTCCCCAGCCTGCGTTACTGTGATTCCTCGCTGTCGGGCACATAGCTGTGCGCCCGAACCTTTCCTGTGAGCAGCCAATGCGTTTCGGAACCACCACGATCACCCTGGATACCGTTGCCGGCCCCGTTTCGGGTCGGTTGAGCGGCGTCCCGGTGACGCCCGAAGCGCACAGGATGGTTCGGCACTGAGTCCGGACTTCGGCTGATCCCGTAAGCGGATCGTTCCAGCCCCACCTGTGCTTAGCCAGGTGGGGCTTTTTGCTATCTGCATGACAGCTTACCACGGATAACCCACTGGAACTGACGGGTTTTGAACCAAGGGAATTCAGTCACTTGTTGTGATCCGTTTGTTTCGGTGTGGTATCCGTGGTAGTTGAGGTTGATACCGGAGAATTCATGACGACCACAGAAGCAGTTGAATCCACTCCACCCCGCGAACGCTGGTGGCACCTGGTGCGCGATTCCCTGCGCGGCACCCACCAGGACTACACCAGCGGGCCGATCGCCCGCGCGCTCATCCTGCTCGCGGTCCCCATGGTACTGGAGACCGCGATGGAGTCGCTCTTCGCCCTGTGCGACGTGTTCTACGTGTCCCGCCTGGGCTCTGATGCCGTCGCCACGGTCGGGCTCACCGAGTCGCTGATGACCATGGTGTACACCGCCGCGATCGGCCTTTCGATCGGGGTGACGGCCATGGTCGCCCGGCGGATCGGCGAAAAAGACCAGGCCGGTGCCGCGCGGGTCGCGGCCCAGGCGATCTGGCTCGGCATCATGGTCGCCGCACCGATCGGCGCGATCGGGGTGATCTTTGCGCCCGACCTGCTGCGCCTCATGGGCGCCAGCCCGTCGGTGCTGGCCACCGGCTCGGCCTATACCAGGATGATGCTGGGGGGGAGCGGCACCGTGCTCCTGCTGTGGTTGATCAACGCGATCTTCCGGGGTGCCGGCGACGCCACGATCGCCATGCGCACCCTCTGGCTCGCGAACGGGATCAACATCCTGCTGGCACCGGTCCTGATTTTTGGACCGGGACCGTTGCCGGCCATGGGGGTAACCGGCGCGGCCGTTGCCACCACGATCGGCCGCGGTATTGGCGTGTTGTACCAGATCTCCCAGCTGCGCCGCCGCGACGGCCGGGTGGTCCTGCATCGGCCCGACCTCAAGCTCGATTGGGGCGTGCTCCTGTCGCTGGTGCGGCTGTCGGGAACCGGAACCTTCCAGGTGTTTGTCGCGACCGCGAGCTATGTCGGACTGGTGCGCGTCGTATCCACCTTCGGCAGCACGGTGCTGGCCGGGTATACCATCGGGATCCGGCTCGTCATTTTCGTCCTGCTCCCGTCGTGGGGTCTCGCGAATGCAGCCGCCACCATGGTCGGCCAGTCGCTGGGGGCGGGAAAACCGGATCGGGCCGAAAAGTCGGTGTACCTGGCCGGGTTGTACAATCTCATCGTGCTGGGTGCCTTCAGCCTGGTTTTCATCGTGTTCGCGGGGACGATTGTGTCGTTGTTTACCCAGGACCCGGCGGTCGCCCACGAGGCCAAGGTCGCGCTCCGCACCATCGGCGCGGGACTCATCTTCTACGCCTATGGAATGGTGCTGCACCAGTCGTTCAATGGGGCGGGCGATACCTGGACGCCGACCCTGCTCAACATTCTCTGCTTCTGGGTGCTGGAGATTCCGGCCGCCTGGTTTCTCTCCCGGCCTTTGGGATCATTCGGGGTCTACCTGGCGTTCCCGCTCGCCGAAGGCGTGTTGACGGTATTGAGCCTGGTGATGTTCAAGCGGGGGAAGTGGAAATTAAGAAAAGTGTAGTGCTGTCATCCTGAGCGTAGCGAAGGATCTCAAGCCCAAAGCGCGAACGAGCCTTGAGATTCCTCGCTGCGCTCGGAATGACAGGCCTTCTAGCGGTTGAGATGCAGCTCCAGTAATGCCATCCGGCGCACCCCGGGGTACGGCACGTCCCCCTTGATCTGCCGCCACAGAATCCGGTTGAACAGGTCATCGTTCGACCGGTCCTCCCGCCCCAGCACCAGCTGCCGTGACACGCGCGCCAGCGCGGTATGGGCCGGGTTACGCTCGGTGAGCGGCACCTGGGGCTGGAGCGCGCTAAAGGGAGTGGTGTCCGGGGATGCCGCCCAGATGTCCCGGAGCGGCCGCCCGTAGTAGTCGAACTGGGATAGCGCGCCCAGGTGCAGGATCTCCGCGATCGTCGCGATCACGTCGGTCGTGTTGGCGAAGCGGTGGACGACGCCAGGCTTGCTGTACGCCGAAATCACCAGCAGCGGGGAGCGGTGCGAGTCCACGTGGTCGGGGCCGTCCTGGGCGTCATCCTCCAGGACGAAGACCACGGTGTTCTTCCAGAACGGAGAATGGGAGAGCGCGTCGATCAGCCGGCCCAGCGCCAGGTCGTTGTCGGCCATATAGGCCCGGGGCGTCGGTTTCCCGGCGCTGGCCCCGGAGGTATGATCGTTGGGCAACCGCACCAACTCCAGCTGCGGCAGCGTTCCGTCCCGGACCTGCTGCTGGAACTCGGCAGTCCACACGTCCATCCGCCGCTGGTCCGGAATGTCGAGGTCCCAGCCGGGATAGTCCGGGTTGGTATGGTCATTGAGAAACGGCTTGGTCGCGCGGTAGCGCCCGTGGACCGGCCCGTCGTTGACGAACTCACCGTAGTTGCGGAGCGTGATGCCGGCCTTCTCGACCAGGTCCCACAGGTAGCCGTTGCCCGGCTCGTTCACGTCGTCCTCGACTTCCACGCCCCGATTGGTGCCTTCGTAGTCGTACGTCCGGCCCCGCCCGCTGTAGTTGCTGGCGACGGTCTTTTCCACGTAGTCCGCCGCGTAGGCCGCGGTGGACCAGTTGTGGCCGTCCGCGCTCACCTC
>JBDTTZ010000354.1:0-10133 GCA_040008015.1 Gemmatimonadota bacterium | reverse complement strand
ATGTCGGCCCCCGCGCCATGGGAGCCCTGGAATTCCAGCCGTCGCTCGAGCTGCCGCGGCGTCCGGCCGAGCAGCTGCCGCTGGATGTGGCCGACCTGGTGGCCCAATCCCGCAGCATTATCGAGGGCAAGAGCGACGTCGCCGTCGCCGAGATCATGTTGATCGGCGCCTCGGCCGGGGGCATGCGGCCCAAGGCGCAGATCCTGTGGAACCGAAAGACCAACATCGTCAGGTCGGCCCATGCGAAGCCTGCCCCGGGGGACGAGCATTGGCTGATCAAGTTCGATGGCGTGCCTCCGGTGGGGGTCGACATCACGAGCGGCCCGGATGCGGGATCCCGGCCCCAGCCGTTCATGCGGATCGAATACGCTTACTCCATCATGGCCCGCGCCGCGGGCCTGGTGCTGCCGGAGACCCATCTCCTGGCGGAGCGGGAGTACGCCCATTTCATGGTGCGGCGCTTCGACCGGGTGGACGCGGGCCGGATTCATCAGCACACCCTGGGAGGACTGCTCCACGCCGACTACAACCTGCCGGCCACGGTGTCTTACGAGGAATACCTTCGCACCCTGCTGCGGCTCGGACTGGGCATGGAAGCCATCGAGGAAGGATTTCGCCGCGTGGTATTCAATGTCCTGGGGGTGAACCAGGACGACCACGTCAAGAATCTCTCGTTCCTGATGGACGGGGCGGGGAAGTGGGCGCTCTCACCGGCGTATGACGTCACCTACGCCAAGGGCCACGGCTGGACCCGGCTGCACCAGATGACGGTGGCGGGGAAACGGGAGGGAGTTGCCCGATCCGACCTCGCAAGGCTGGGCCGTGATTTTGGGCTGGGCCAGCGTACCGATGACGTCATCGAACGGGTGACGAGTGCTATCGGCGGCTGGGAAGCGGCGGCCGCGGAGGCGGGAGTTCCGGCGAAATGGGTCAAGCAGATCCGAGCCGACCTCGATGCACGCTTATAGGGGTGGCTCTCAGAGCCGCCCTCAGAGCCGACCCTACGGTTTGGCCAGCGCCGCCACCGCGGCTTGCCAGCGCGGCTGCAGTGGAGGGTCGGCCCCGCGCCACGCTTCCACCACCGCCCGCCAGTGGGCCCGCGCGCTGTCCCGATTGCCGGCCGCATCCCAGGCGCGAGCCAGCAGCTCGTGCAGCTCGGTCCGGGTGATGTACAGGTTCGATGCCTCGATCGAGCCGCGAAATGCCGGTTGCAGTATCCGCACGGCCTCGGACGCGCGTCCGGTTTCCATCAGCACCCGCGCCAGCTCATAGTTGATCCTGGTATATCCCAGATTCCACGACGTTACCGCGGCGCGAAACTCCCGTTCGGCGCCGGTCAGGTCATTGCGGGCATGGGCGAGAAGCCCGCGCACGTAGTGATGCAGCCGGGCATCGCGCCCGAAGAGGCTGAGTGCGCCGTACTGCTCGATCGAGTCGGCCAGTGAGGCCAGCTTTCCGGTATCACCAGCCGCGGCAAAGGCGGTGGCCGCGTGGGTGAAATTCCAGGTGACATGGCGGGCGGCGTGGCCGGAACCGGCTCCCGGAACCACCCCCAGCGAGGCCACGGCGAGGAAGGCGGCGGCGGCAGCGCGGGGATCCCCTCCGTTGAAGAGTCCCTGAGCCCGGGCTTGCAGGATTGTATTCCCTGAAGCCGTCAGCTCGAGGGCTTCGCGGAACCGGCCCTGCTGCCACAGCGCAATGATGAGGAACCAGCGATAGTCCACGGCACGCGCCGGATTTCCGATGGTCAGCATCGGCCGGAGCACAGCCTCGGCGCTGGCATAGCGGCCCTCGTGCAGGGCGATTTCCGACTGGAGCAGGGCCACATCGGACGACCGTCGGGAGAGTGAATCGGCCATCCGTACCGCGCGGACATATTCCTCCGGTCGGCCCGCGCCGGCGAGCGCCGAGCTGAGCAGGTTCCAGGCAAGGAGATGATGCGGGGATCGATTCACCCACTCCCGGGCGGTGCGTAACGCCGCCGGCATTGAATCCCACTCCCGGTAGGCGTCGACCAGGGTGAAATAGGCGTCGCAGGCCCGGCACGGCGCACCCTGGAGATTGAGACTCAGGGAGTCGGTCCGGATCACCCCCAACAGAACGTTGACGGCACCGGCGTAGTCTCCGGAGATGCTCCGGGTCTCGCCCAGCAGCAACTGGCCATCGACATCGGAGGGATAGCGCACCGCCAGCGTTTCGGCATACGCGCGGGCCTCCGGCCGCATGCTCCACAACCCGACGGTTCCCAGCACCAGTAGCCGGTCGTGATCGGTGGCCCGGGAGGCGAGACGGACGGCGCGTCCCACGACGGAGTCTGCGCCCGGCGCGGAGAGGGTCATCGCGGTCTTGGCCAGGTAGAACGCCGCCATGCCGAAACTGGAATCCTCCGCGACCGCCGCGGAGAACAGCCGCGCGGCGGCGCCGAAGTCTCCGGTGTAGTAGGCGCCGAGCCCCTGCTCGTACATCCGCAGGGCAACCAGCGACCGGGTGGTGATGGTGGCGAGCGGCTGAGTGGGAGGTGCCAGCTGGAGCTCGGTCGCCAGGAGACCTGCCGCGCGATCCGCCAGGTCGAACGGGTCGCCGCCTTGCACCCTCAGGACGCGGAGAATCCGTCCGTTCGGCAAGTCGACGATCCGCAGATCCAGCACCAGCTGATTACCGGCCCGGCGCAGATCACCCTCCAGCAATCGTCCAGCTCCCCCGCTTCGCGCCGCCTGGGCCATGGTGAAAGCGGAGTCCAACGCCAATCCCTGGCTCCGGATCTCATACAGCCGCGGGGAGCCCAGTACTTCGATTCGGGGAAGCCGGCCGATGCTGGTTGCCAGGAGGTCAGCGAAGGCGGACGCATGCTGGGTGGAGTCCGGACCGGTGTGGTCGTTGATCTCTCCCACGGCAAAGACTGGTGCCTCTGATGGGGCTCGAGCCCAGGTCGCGACTCCGGCGCCGGCCAGAATGGTGAATCCGGCCAGCGCCGCGATCCAGGTCCAGCGTTTTCGCGGGGACCGGTTCGCTGCCGGCTCCTGCCGGTCAATGGCCCGCAGAGCGATGGCCGGAGAGACCCGGGGACCCGGCGGTGGTGGATGCATCGGCCGGGTGTATCGCCCCGCCTCGCTTCGCATCTCTTCAGCCAGCTTGCGCAACTCGAGGGCCGGCGTCGCATCGTATTCGGCAAGGAGCCGCGTGGCGAGAGCGTCGTAGGTTCGAAGCGCGCCGCTCCGGTCTCCCACCCGGGCCAGAAGAATCATCAGATCTCGAGTGGCTTCCTCGTCGTCCGGGGTGAAGCTCGCTGCCCGGCGCGCCCAGTGCGCCGCACCCGCGGCGTTGCCGGCCCGTTCCTCCTGCAGACCCACCGCCCAGGCGCCATTGGCGGCCAGCGATCGCAGGCGCTGCCGTTGGGCCGCGACCCATTCGTCGAACTCCGCCGCCGCTCCGGAAACGAAGAAGCCGGCGAGGAAGTCGCCCGCATAACTGTCCAGCACGGTTTCCGCCCGACCGGCGACGATTCCTTCCTCAAAAGCGATGGCGTCGCAGCCGAGGACTTCCCGGTTGATCGCCAACTCTTCGTCTCCCCGGCTCAGGACCGCTGCCTTCCCCAGTGCTTTCCGGAAGACGTACACCGCCTGTCGCAGCGATTGGCGGGCGCGAGTCGCGTCCATCTCGGGCCAGAACAAGGCGACCAGCGAGTCGCGCCGATGGAATCCCCGCGGCTCCGCGAGCGCCAAGTAGGCCAGCAATCCAGCCCGCTTGGGCTGCCCCATGACCAGGCCGGCGGCTTCCCCGGAGGTTCCGGTGAGATCCAGTCTACCCAGGGTCCTGAGCTGGATCATATAGCGGGGATTGGGGATAGGGCATGCCGTCAACGTTCAGTTGACGCTACCGCGTCCGTCAATTGACGGGGTGACGATACCGTGATGCCAACGTAGCGCCTGGTACCGGCTGGAGCAAACAATCTCCCCAAGGGGACGACACCCGTGAACCTGATTGCGACGATGCTCGGAGCTTTTTCGGTCGTTGCGGGCGGTGCCTGTTCCAGCCAACCCGATGCCCGTCCCAGAGAGACGAGCACCAGCGTGGAATCACCCGAGATCCTGATTCAGCCTTCCGACATCGAGGCGTACCGCTCCGGAGTCGCCCGGGAGATTGGGCTCCGCATTGAAGCCGAGCGACAGGGGTTCGTGACCCGGGAAGCGATGGTGGATTCGGCGGCAGCCGAGGCCGCCGGACTCCCGGTCCCTCGCTACCGCCTGGTGGTTGGCGGCATCGA
Source organism: Gemmatimonadota bacterium (assembly GCA_040008015.1). Lineage (GTDB taxonomy): Bacteria > Gemmatimonadota > Gemmatimonadetes > Gemmatimonadales > GWC2-71-9 > DASYPP01. Next base: position 5,869 of record JBDTTZ010000354.1, on the reverse strand, counting down.
GGACCTGCTGGCTCGGGGTCCGCAGCGCCAGGGGGACTCGAGCCCTCACCTGGCCCCCGGGGTCGAGCCGGTGTGGCAGCAGGAGAGACTCGCACTCGACTCGATCCGGCTCGAGGCCGTGGTGCTCCGGGCCAGGACCGGGAGCTGATCGCAACATCATCATGAGGACACATCAATGAACGTCCGAACCATGAAACACGGCTGGGATCGCGCGCTGCTTTCGGCGGTCGTGTTCGTGGGATTCACCGGGGTGGCCGAGGCTCAGAAGCTGTCACTGACGCCGGTAGTCGGGGTCTACATCCCGACCAGCGAACTGGTCAAGGCGGCGTCGGGCCAGAAATTCAAGCAGGAGGTCAGCATTTCGGTGGGAGGCCGGGTGGCGCTCTGGTTCGGCCGCAGGCTAGGGCTGGAAGTCGCGGGAGACTATGCGCCGAGCGAGCTCAAGTTCTCCGCGATGGGGGGCTCGAACACCGCTAGCGCGAACATCATCAGCGGCAGCAGCCGGCTCATCTACTTCGTGATCCCGTCCACCAGCATGCTGTCGCTCCGGGTGAGCGCGGGTGCGAGCGGGGTCCGCCGGTCGGGTGACGCCTACCCCAGTGATGAAACCGATGTCGGCGGCGTGCTCGGCGCGATCCTCGGCTTCCGGCTGGGTCCCATCAACCTGCAACTCACGGCCGACGACTACATCTACTCGGCCACCTTTACCGGCTCGACCCAGATTTCCAGCAAGCTGCAGCACGACGTCCACCTCGGCGTGGGATACGGCGCGGGCTTCTAGCCCGGTCGTTTTCACCCCGACCAACGGTTACAGGAGAACATCATGTCACCCCGATTCGCCAAGTGGATTCTCCCGATCTCGCTCGCCCTGCTCGCCGCCTGCACGGCCGATCTCAAGACCGAGCCGGAGGTCACCTTACCGGACACGCCGGCCGATCCGGCGGTTCTGGCGCGCGCCTTTCGCCTCGACATCAACATCGAGACCGGTGAGGTGACGGTGGTGAAGCCGGGGCCGGGAGGGCAGGCGTCCGGATCCGGGCCGATGCGCTCACTGATGGGTGGTGAGGTGGTGGGCATGACGGTCTCCAATGTGTACCGCTCTCCGATCGGCCAGTTCGTCCCGAAGAAGCGGACCATCAAGTTCGACCTGGCCCTGACCAACAAATTGTCGGTCACCGACCTGGTGACGCCGACCTTCCCGATTCCGCCAGCCGGCGTCCAGGGTGTTCTCGCGTTCCCTTATACCGTGGCCGCAGCTGGCGTCGCGGGGGGCAAGGCAACCCCGGATACAACATGGAACGGCACCGGCGTGCTGCCCAGTGGCTCGCCATCCAACTTCTTTAACGACCTGGCGAGCTGTGGCAGCGGCGTCAGCAGCGATTGCTATCGCTGGGAGTCGTTCGGCACTCCGCTGACTCCAGGCAGCACCAGCGTGGCGCACCGAGTGGGTTTCACGGTCGACCCGGGGGTGACCACCGTGCAGGCGTATGTCGTGGTCGCCGCCGATCTGCTCGATCATCCGCCGGTGCCGCCTCCGGGGAAGGGCGCGGTGCTGGGAGTCGTGTCCTCCAGCGCCCGGGGTGCGCTGAGTGGCGTCACCGTCAGTGCGAACCCCGGTGGGGCGAGTGGTACCACCGACGGGGCCGGCCGGTATACGCTGACGGCGCTCACCGCGGGGCCGACGGCGTTGAGCTTGAGCGGCCTCCCCAGTGGCTGCGCCCAGCCCGCCAACCTGGTCGTGACTATCACCGAGGGCGGTGTCAGTACCGGGGACTTCGCAGTCTCCTGCACGGCATTGAAGGGGGACATCGTCGGGGTGGTGTACACCTTCGTTGCCGGTTCGGGGACGCCAACCCCGCTCGGCGGAGTTGATGTCACGGCGGGGATCATCGGCACCAGTACCGATGCGGCGGGGTCATATCATCTCAGCAACGTCCCCGCAGGCATGGCGACGGCCACGCTGGCCAACCTTCCAGCCGGCTGCGAGGATCCGGGGCCGCAGACCACCACTGTGACCGACGGTGGCGTGACGACGCTCGACGTCCCGGTGGATTGCCTGCAGTTCACCGGGACCATCCAGGGGACAGTCTCGTCTCAGATCGGACCGACCGCGGATGTCGGGTTCAGGGCACCGACGCTTACCGGCGTTGCGTCCGCGGTGACCGATGCACTCGGCCACTATGTACTAGCTGATGTCACGCTCCTCGGCTTCATGCCACAGGGCTCGTTGCCGGTGGGATGCAGCAACCTGCAAATCGCTTCCTCCGGGTTCAGCGCGGGAGGGCTCACCATAGACTGGTCGCTGGATTGCACTCCGACCACCGGCACGATCAGCGGCACGGTCGGTTTTGCGACTTATGGGACACCGGCGGGCGTGGTTGTTTCGGCGACGGTCGGGAATGTGTCCTGCGTGGGATCCGTCACGGACGTCACGGGCGCTTACAGCGTGACCTGCCCTCCCGGCATTGCGGACGTGGTTGTGGAGGGTCCCTTCCCACCGGGCTGCGCTACTAACGGCTTCGTGCAGGTGGAGGTGGTGGCGGGCGTTAACTATACCCTGGGCTTTTCCTTCGGGTGCTACGGCAGCATTAGCGGCACGGTCACCTCGCCTGAGCTTGGCCCACTGGGCGGGATTGAGGTTCAGTTGCTCGACGGCCAGGGAGCAGTGTTCATCACGACCACAACGGGCTCCCTCGGGGACTTCGGCTTTATGAACCTTGACGCCGGAACCTATTTCATGTCGCTGACTGGGCTGCCCATCGGCTGCGTGGCTGCTCAATCCCAGGCCTTGATGGTGACCGTCGGATTGAACCTCGTCGCGGATTTCACCGTGGACTGCTCCGGCGCCCCTCCCGGCCCCCTCACCGGCAGTGTGATCTCGCCGGAAGATGGCCCGATGCAGGCCGCCACCGTCGAGCTTCTCGATGGCAATGGTGACAGGGTCGCGGAAACAACCACCGATAACTCCGGCGCGTTCGACTTCGGCACTCAGTCCATCGGTACCTACTTCGTGAGCATCGCCGGGCTGCCGCACAATTGCGCTAATCCCGGGCCGCAGACGGTGATCGTGCTGCCCGCGGTCGGCGCGGTCGCGCTGATCTCGGTGACGTGCAGCTGAACCTCAGGAAGAAGGCCGAGTCTCGAGGGTGCGGTAGGGGCGCACAGCTGTGCACCCCTACCGCGCGCCCGCTCGGGCAATGCTGATTTCCGCCCGCTCGCCATCCGCCGTGCTCATCTGCTCCAGGTACGCGCGATACTCAACCGCAGCCGTAGCCTTGTCGCCCGCTAGCTCCGCCGATCGGGCAGCGCCGAACAGCGAACGCGCGCGGCCCCGCTGCCGCTCCAGCACCGCCAGATAGGCGGCCCGCGCCGCCGGGAAGTGCCCGAGCGCGAGATGCAGGTCTGCCTCGAGCTCCCGGGCGGGCAGCAACTCCCCCGGCGTGATCGGGTGTTTCCCGGTCACGTCTTCCTGGTCCGCTGCTGTCTTCGCTTCCACGAACGCGCCTGTGGTGTCTCCGGATGACAGGAGAATCCAGGCATGCACCGCCTGGCGTTTTATCCCGGTCATTCGGGCCCAGTAGCTGTCGTTCCTGCTGCTGAATCCCTCCTCGATGCGCTCCAGCGCGTTCATCTCCGCTGTTGCTTGCGCCACGTCACCCGATCGTGCGGCGCCGATGCCCCGGGTAAACCGGCTCAGCATTTCGGCCACGGGAATCGTGGTGTCCCGAACCGGCAATCGCGCGGCGGCGCGCCAGTCTGCTGTCTCCAGGGCAAGCCGGGCTTCCATGGCCGTGCGATTGTACCCTCGGGTCAGCGGCGAAGGCCCCAGCACGTCGGGAATCGCCAATCCCTCCGCCGCCATCCGGCGAGCCGCGGAGTCCTGGCCGGTCTGCAGCAACCCATATACCAGGTAGTCCAGGGCGTGGAGTGTCTCGTACAAGACTCCCGTGAGTCCCTGGCTCGTTCCGTAATCGACTCCAGCCTGGTAGGCGCGGCGATTGGACGCGATCGTCTCAGCCCAGAGTCCCAGCCGAATGAAAATGTGCGAGGGCATGTGCTGGGCGTGGGGAGCATCCGGCGCGATCCCGGCGTACCGCCGCGCCGCGTCCACGCCGAGGGAGGCCAGCTGGGGCGAGTCGTTGGCGTGGATGATATAGTGCGCCAAGCCGGGATGGTCGGGGAAACGGGTGTAGAGCGGATTCAGGATAGCCGCGGCCTGCTTCTGCCGGGTTAACATGGTGTCGGTCGGCGATGCGGTGGCAATCAGGGAGAGCGCGTAGTAGATCGCGACCTCGGGGTCGTCCGGCACGTCGCGGTACACCCGGGCCAGCGTGTCGGAATACGCCCGCAGCCGTACCGGCGAGGAGACGTTGGCATAGTCCCGATAGAGCGCCCGCGCGGCGGCGATGAACCCGTGCTCACGCACAGTCGGGGCTCCCAGCGCCGCGGCTCGCTCCGCCTCGGCGGCCCCGGTGCGGAGGTTATCACCGATCGGTCCCCCGGTGAACGGGTTCCCCCAGGCATTCAGCGCCAGCCCCCAGTGTGCCATCGCGCAGGAGGAATCGGCCTCCAGCACCGCCTGAAATGCGTGCGGTGCCTCCTCCCACCAGAAGGAGTGGAGCATCGCCATCGCGGGCTCGAATCGTTGCCGCGCTACCGGGTTGCAGGAGACTGGAAAGACCACCCGGCCCAACCCTTCGGTGCCGCCGTGTTCGTGCTCCTGCGCAGCGAGAGGAGCAAGGGAGATGAAGGCCAACAGGAAGCCGAGGAGGAGTCCTGGCATTGGGAAACTCCGGTAGTGATCTCTAGCGCGCCGCCCGCGTCCACGCCGAACAGGTGCGTCCGTCGCCGGCCTTCGATTCAAACTCCGTGGGCCGAGCTCCTCCGGGGGAGGCAAGGCAGAAACTCAGGGTGGAGTCCGACCATTGATAGATACCGACCTGGTGGGACCGGCGGTCGGGGCCCTCCAGGATCTGGTAATCGATGGTCTTGGGGCTCGCTGAAGGGTTGAGTACGAAGATGGCTCTCATCAGCAGCTGGTCGTTCACCGTCACCGTCGTGGTGTCGCCTGCTACGTGGCGGGTTCCGGCAACGCCCGAAAAGGTCTGGCCGTTCAGCGTCGCGGAGACCATGGTCCAGTCGCCCTGGATCGCTTTGATGTCTTCGGAGCCCGCCGAGCCCTGGGCCACGAGGGGGTGGATGGCGAGCAGTCCGAGCAGGAGTCCGGCGGTGATCGGTTTCACGAATGTCTCCATGCGGTTCTGAAGGTGATTAAAGCTTTGGACCCCTTGAGCCGATAAGCTCATTCATGGAAGAGTCCAAATACCTGCATTTTCGCATCCAGGGCCGCGGCCGGCTGACGCTCTCGATCCCTGACGGGGTCGGCCGGGCCCTTCAGAGTGGCCGTCTGCCCCTGACGGCTGACGTGTGGCTGGACGCGCTGGGAGTCTGGATACCCATGGCGCGACACCCGGAGGTGGCCCGGTGTCAGGCGGCACCGCCACTCGTCATCGAGCGCTTCTCAGCGGACCATCTCGTCATCCGTGAACCCGAGGAAGTGGGGGAGACCAGTGAAGAACTGCTGGTCAGCCGGGTGGCTGAGGCCGAGTGGTTCGAGACGCTCTAGTTTCGTAACCCGAGGTACCCGATCTGCCTGTCCCCGCTCCTGATCGCCGTTCCCAGAAGCGTAGCCTCGGCATACTCGACTTTCCAGCTTACCAGCTGCTCATTCCCCAGCGGATCAGTGGAGAGATGGGTAACCGCGTGCGGCTCTCCCAGGGACTGCAGCCCCCGCTGCTGGGCGGCCAGGAGAGGCCTAACAGGTTGCTGAAAAAGTAGCCGAAATGTATCTGGCGCGGGCGCGCGAATC
>JBDTTZ010000353.1:0-4877 GCA_040008015.1 Gemmatimonadota bacterium | reverse complement strand
TACTTCCATTCCGGATACGTGAACCTGGTCATCACCGGCCTGGTAGGACTGCGTCCCCGGGCGGACGACAGCGTCGAGGTGAATCCGCTGGCGCCGCGGGATTGGGACTGGTTCGCGCTGGACGATGTGCGATATCACGGGCGGCGACTCGCGATTCTGTGGGACCGGGACGGCAGCCGGTTCGGGCGCGGCGCCGGTCTCCTGATTCTCGCCGACGACCGGGTCATTGCGCAGGCGCCAACCCTCGGCCGCCTGGCCGCCTACCTCGGCCCGCCACGAATCGCGCCGCTCCCCGCTCGGCTGGTGAATGTCGCAGTGAACAACGGCCGCGGCAGGTACCCGTCTGTCGCCGGGTCCTTTGCCACCGCCGAGTCTCCCGCGGCAAAGCTGGTGGACGGGAACTATTGGTACACCAGGGCGCCGGCCAATCGGTGGACCACGGTCGGCACGGTGCACGAACAGGATACGGTGACTGTGGATTTCGGGACGGCGCGGACCATTCAGCGAATCGTGCTGTACCTGCTGGACGATGAGGTGCCGGGCGGGGTGCGAACTCCGGCCCGCTACGAGGTGCAGCTTCGGGAGGGCAATCGGTGGGTGACCATTCCCGGGCAGCGGCGCGACCCCGAGCGGCCCCAGGGGCACCGCGCCAACACGGTGTCATTCCCCGCGGCCAGGACCAGCGGGATTCGGGTCGTGCTGGTACCGCGGCCCGAGTCGGCGCTGGGGCTCACGGAGATCGAGGCATGGGGACCGCTGCCAGTCCGTTAGATTGCCTTCAGGTTGGCCCTGCCACATATCCTCACGAAAGCCACGAAATACCACGAAAGCCACGAACACAGCAACTGCACCTCGCGGAAGCCGCGGAACGAACGCGGAACGAACGCGGAACGCTCCGATGTGCGAGCTCATAGGGGATGCAGCAATGGACTGTTTTTCGTTGATGTGCGATGTCCCGCGGAGGTCACGACAAACAATTGATGATCATGACTTCTTCGGCTACTGCTATTGTATGACTCCGGCATCATGACGTTCCGCGTTCGTTCCGCGGGTTCCGCGAGGTGCAGTCGCCGGGCTTCAGTCGCATCCAAAGTTTGACCAAGCCGGCAAGTCCCGAATCACTCCGTCGTCCCGAACCGGAAGACCGTTCGCGTGGTGTATCGTTCCCCGGGACGCAGGATGGTGGACGGAAACCCGGGCTGATTCGGTGAGTCAGGAAAATGCTGGGTCTCGAGGCAGAATCCGTAGCGGTGCGCGTACAGCTTCCCGCCTTTTCCGTGTATCGTCCCATCCAGGAAATTCCCCGAGTAGAACTGGACGCCGGGCTGGTCGCTCGAGATGTCCAGGGTGCGCCCGCTGGCCGGTTCCACCACGCGCGCCACGTGCTGCAACCCGGGACCCCGCTGGTCCAGCACCCAGTTGTGATCGTACCCCATGCCAAATCGCAGCTGCTCGTTGGGCTGATCAATCCGGGCGTCAATCGCGGTGGGCTCCCGGAAATCGAAGGGCGTGCCCGCCACCGACGCCAGCTCGCCGGTGGGAATCAGCGTCGAATCCACCGGCGTGTACCGGCCGGCATCGAGCTCAAGCACATGGCCCAGGATGTCGCGGCGGCCGTCCCCCGCGAGATTGAAGTAGCTGTGCTGCGACAGGTTGACGGGCGTAGCCTTGCTGGTTGTCGCCTGGTAGTCCACGACCAGCTCGTCGTGGTCGGTCAGCGTGTAGGTGAGCCGTACCTCCAGCCGGCCGGGATATCCCATGTCGCCGTCGGGGCTCACGTGGCTGAGCACCAGGCCGGCCGCGCTGTCGTTCTCGAAGGGCGTGGCATTCCAGACCACCTTGTCGAAGCCCCGGGTGCCGCCATGCAGCGAGTTAGGCCCGTTGTTCACCGGCAGCTGGTAGGTCTTCCCGTTCAGCGTGAAGCGCCCCTTCGCGATTCGGTTGGCGTAGCGACCTACGATGGCGCCGAAGTAGGGCGGATCATGGAGGTAACCGTCCAGGCTGTCGAAGCCCAGGACGATGTCCTCGAACCGGCCCGCGCGGTCCCGGGTGCGGAGCGCGGTGATGATGGCGCCGTAGGTGATCACGTGCAGCGAGATCCCGCCGGCGTTGTGAATGGTGTAACCGTCCACCAGGGTGCCGTCCGGCATGCGGCCGAAGGGCGCTTTGGAGATTCGGGGTGAGATCACGCTCGTGCCGGTGGAGGTTGGACGAAGCGAAAGCGTCGTCGTGGTATAGCCGTCCGGGTTGGCGCCGGCCGCAGGGAAGCTGACTTCGATATTGCGCCAGCGGCCCGCGTCAAGAACCCGAAATGCATAGCTCCACCCCGCCCGGCCCTCCAGGGCGACGGTATACGCCCCGTTCACCATTCGTTCGCTCAGTACCCGCGCCGCAGTTGAACGGTCTCCGATGGCCGGCCGGGATTCCGGCGGCACGATGCTCCAGCCTCCGCTATACGGCACTTCGAGGGTCAGGCTGTCACCCAGGATGCCCTGCACCGTCGCGTGGATGTCTCCGGGCGTCTGGATCTTCATGGCTGATGTCACCGAGCCCAGGGGCAACGCCGGCGAGAACGCGACGTCAATGCCTCCGTTCCCACCCCGCCGCCACAACTCGGCCTGAATGCCGGTGCTGCTTCGCGTCAGTCTGACGTCGATGGTTCCCGGACCGAACGGGATGTTCTCTACGGCGACGGAATCCCACTCCGGCGGCAGGTGCGGGGCCAGGGTGAGGCGGTGTGCCGGGGCATCCGCGTCGATGCCGAGGAGGCCGCGGATCAGCGGCGTCAGCACCATCGAGGTGGCGAAGAACTGTTGCGGTACGGCGGTGTCGAGCGGCTTGTAGAACCGGCCCGAGATCACCTCCGGGTTTCGGCCGCGAGCCTCGTCGAAGCCGGTGCGGGCAATCGCGTCCAGCGCGAACCGACCGGCCGCCGCGTTATGGTAACGATACTCCGCCAGCGCCACCCACCCGGTGACGAAGGGCCAGACCGCGCCGTTATTGTAGTGCAGCGGATCGAACAACGGGCTCGACGCGGCCAGGGGTCGAGCACCCCAGTCGGTCATGATTTCACTCGACGCCAGTCGAGCGGCCATGTCGGCGCCATGGGCCTGATCGAAGACGTCGAACGCCATGGCGGTCGCGGGCCAGGCGGTCAGGTTCTCATTGACCGTCCCGTCCTTGAGCAGCGCGAAGGCGTATTGTCTGAGCCCCGGCATCCAGAGCCGGGTCTCCATGGTGTGCAACGCCCTGGCCCGAAGGTCCCGCGCGCTGTCCGCCGCCGGCTGCTGTCCCATCACTTCCGCCATGCGGGCAAATCGGTCCAGGGCCGACACCCAGACACCGCTCAGGTATACGTCCGAGAGAATGCCGATCTGGAGATCGCCCACCTCGAGCGCACCGGCTCCGGCCTTCGGATTCTCCATCAGCCCGTCCCCATCGGTATCGGTCGCGCGCGACCAGTCGTATGCCTTCCTCAGGTTGGGCCACAGCTCGCGCAGCAAGGTGGTATCGGCGGTCTGCTTCCAGTATTCGCCGAACGCGAGGATCCAGAACGGCGTGGTGTCGCCGTGGTAGTAGGCGTAGGGGTATTCGGTGAACCAGGGAATCCTGCCGGCCGACTGGGAGATCTCGTGGGTGATCTTGCCGTCGGCCCGCTGGTAGCCGGCGAAGAACCGGAGCGCGCCCTGGCGGACCAGGTCGCGCTGGCCCGCGCCGGTCATTGCAAAGGAATTGATGGAGGCGTCGCCGCCGAAGAACCAGCCGAAGCCCGGGCGGTCCGACGCGCCGCCCGAGAGGCCATATCCCGCCACCAGGCCGCAGCCCAGGTCGGGATTGCAGACCATGCTCTCGTCGAGATTGATCTTGGCGTACTCGACCGCACGGTTGAGCAGGGTGTCGGGACTCCGCAGCACCAGCTGGGTGCTCTCCATACTGTCCGCATGCGCCACCCGGCGGCGCCACTCCCGCTCGGCCGCGCCCGGCGCGATCAGCCGGCGGTAGAGAGCGAGCGCCGAGTCGCGCGGCATGTCGCCGCCGGCGAGCACGATCGGGATGTAGGCCACGTGCAGGTTGATGTTGTGCCCCGGCGGCTCGCCCAGGCTGGGGACGGTGTAGTGCTCGCCCGCGCCGCCCACGGCGAGTACCAGCTCAGGTCGCTCGGCGGACAGCATGTGGGCGGGGACATCGGACGCCCGGGTGACGGCGGGTGAGCCGAGGAAGGCGTTGGTCTTTCCCTTGCCTTCGGAGAACAGGAAGGCCTGCGCGTTCGATTCCCAGATGAGATACTGCCCGCCCAGCCCCGCGGGCCAGGCGAAGTGGATGTCGGGAGTCCAACGGGCGATGATGTCCAGCGGCCGCACCGCGTCCACTTCGAGCAGCATGACCACCGCGGGCAGGTCGAGCGGGACGAACACGTGCTGCCGCACGGTGAACTGTTCGTAGGCATACTCGATCGTCACGCCCTCGGGACGTTCGATGACGCGGCGCGCAATGTCGTGACCGGGGATCGGCTCGACGTACTTGGGTATCTGGAAGTAAAGCTCCAGGTCATGCAGCCATTTCACCGGCCAGGACCAGAGCTCGAAGCGGCCGTCCTCGGTCCCCATGGCGATGGCGCGGCGGCCGGCGGCCGAAACGAACATGCCGGCGCGCACGTCCCCCGCGAGCGCGAGGGGCGAGTGGCCAAGCGGGAAGAAGGGGATCGTGGCCCGAACCGAGTCGCCGGTGGCCTTCACCGGCGGCGGGGCGCCGGGCGCGCGGGGGCGAGCAGCTTCCTGGGCCTGCACGGTGACGGAAAGGAACAGGAATAGAGCTGGCACCAGCCTCTGGCACGGGGCTCCCGTCATCTTGGACTCGCTGGGGGATGTAGCGGAGAA
>JBDTTZ010000352.1:0-7985 GCA_040008015.1 Gemmatimonadota bacterium | reverse complement strand
CGGCCCCGTCCAGCTTGGTGCTGAGCAGGGTGACCATCCCTTCGCCCAGTTGCAGAGAGTCGTTCCCCCGTACCGTGAACGGCAGGACAACTACCGCAGACGTGGAGACCGGTCCGCTTTGATGCGAGCGATTCCACGCCAGCCACCCGCCGGCCGCCGCGAGGATCAGGGCGCCCGCGGCCAGCACCAGGCCCCAGCGTCGTTGAGGCGGGGGTACCAGAACGACCGCGGTGGGCGTGGTCCCCGTGTGGAGGGCACCGGCGAACTCCGCCGCGGTCGCGAAGCGCTCCTCCGGCAACTTGGCCATTCCCTTCTGCAGGGCGGCACCGATGCCGTGGGGGATGTCGGGTCGGATGCTGCTGATCGCTGGAGGATCCTCGATCAGGTGCTGCCGCAGCATCGCCGACACCGTCTTGCCGGCGAACGGGGTCAGGCCGGCGAGCATTTCGTAGGAGACACAGGCGAGGCTGTAGAGATCGCTGCGGCCGTCGAGAGTCCTGCCGTCGATTTGTTCCGGGCTCATGTAGGTCGGCGTGCCGACCGCGAGCCCCGCTTCGGTCAGCGCCACCGGCGCCTCCAGCTGGGCACCGCTCACGGCCCGTCCGATGCCGAAATCGGCCACCAGCGCGTGACCCGACTCGAGCAGGATGTTTTCGGGCTTGATGTCCCGGTGCACCACGCCTTGCTGATGCGCGTAGTCCAGCGCGTCGGCAATCTGGCCGGCGAGGCGAACCGCTTCGCTCAAGGGGAGCGGCCCCCGTTTCATCAGCTCACGCAGCGTCTCGCCCCGGACCAGCGGCATGATGTAATACAGGAGACCGTCGGCCTCGCCGGAATCGAAGAGCTGGAGGATGTGGGGGTGATGCAGGCTGGCGGCGATGTGGATTTCGCGGAGGAACCGTTCGGCCCCGACGCTGGCGGCCAACTCCTGGCGCAGGACCTTGATGGCCACGTCGCGGCCGTGTTTGAGGTCGCGGGCCCGGTACACCATGGCCATGCCGCCGGCGCCGATCAGGTCGCCGATCTCGTACCGCTCTCCCAGGGCGGCGGTGAGCGATTCGGCCAGGGTAGTCATGCGCCGCCCCGCCGCCGCTACTTCCGCTGCTGGATCGGAACGTACGGCCGGGAGTCGGCGCCGACGTAGACCTGCCGGGGGCGGGCGATCCTCTGGTCTTTGTCGAGCAGCATTTCCTCCCACTGCGCCAGCCACCCGGGAGTGCGCCCGATCGCGAAGAGGACGGTGAAGTAGTCGGTCGGGTAGCCCATGGCCTGGTAGATCAGGCCGGAATAGAAGTCCACGTTGGGGTACAGTTTCCGCTTGATGAAGTACTCGTCCTGCAGCGCGATCCGCTCCAGCTCCAGCGCGATCTCCAGCTTGGGATTGAGCCCGGTTACCGCGAAGACTTCATCCGCCACCCGCTTGATCAGCTTGGCCCGTGGGTCGTAGGACTTGTAGACCCGGTGGCCGAATCCCATGAGCCGGCCATCGCCGGCTTTCACCTTTTCGATGAAGCCCGGGATGTTCTTCTTGTCGCCGATCTCGTCCAGCATCCGGAGCACCGCCTCGTTGGCGCCCCCGTGCAGCGGGCCGTACAGCGCCGCGATGCCGGCCGAGATGGCCGAGAAGGGATCCACTTCCGATGACCCGACGGCCCGCACCGCGCTGGTCGAGCAGTTCTGTTCGTGGTCGGCGTGGAGGATGAGCAGGATCTCCAGCGCACGCTGCAGCACCGGGTTGCCCCGATGCTGGCCCCCGATCGAGAAGGTCATGTTGACGAAGTTGGCGATGTAATTCAGGTCGTTCCGGGGAAACTCGTAGGGCAGCCCGCGCGAATGCCGGAACGCGAACGCCGCGATGGTCGGGATCTTGGCCAGGACCCGCACCCGCTGGATGTAGCGATTCTCGGGATCGTGAATGTGCTTGGCGTCCGGGTAGAAGGTGCTGAGTGCCCCGACGACTCCGAGCAGCATGCCCATGGGATGGGCGTCGTAGCGGAAGCCTTCCAGGAACTTGGTGACGTTGGTGTGGACGTAGGTGTGGTAGGTGATCTCGTTCACCCACTTGTCCAGTTGCTGCTGGTTGGGCAGCTCGCCTTCGCACAACAGGTAGGCCACTTCCAGGAAGGTGGCCTGGTCGGCCAGCTCCTCGATGGGGTAGCCCCGGTAGCGGAGGATTCCCTGGTCGCCGTCGATGAAGGTGATCGCGCTCCGGCAGGCGGCGGTGTTCATGAACGCCGGGTCGTAGGTCATGAGTCCGAAATCGTCATCCGCCACCTTGATCTGGCGGAGATCCATCGCCTTGATGGTGCCTTCCGAGACCGGGACCTCGTAGGCCTTCCCGGTGCGATTGTCGGTGATGGTGAGGGTGTCTTTAGCCACGATGATGACCTTGCAACGCAGGTGGGTTGGATCGCCTGGACGAGCAGAATATAGATGCGTCTATATTCTGCAGCCATGTCTCTGACTCCCGAGTCCCGGGCTCGCGGATGCCTGCTGGCGATGGCGGCGGGAAATGCGCTGGGCCAGGAGGGCGTGGAGCGGCCGGTCAACCCGGCATCACCCCATGGCGCCGACGTCGCCCTGGCCCTCATCGAAGCCGAGGAGCTGCTCCAGCCGGAGTTCGATCTCCAGCGCCTGGCCCATCGCTGGGTGGACTGGAGCCGCCGGGATGGCCGCGGAATGGGCGACTGGACCCGGGCCGCCCTCGACCACATTGCTGAGTTTGACGGGCCTCCCGAGACCATCGCCGGCCTCCCCGGCAACGAGGGCATCGCGCCCACCATCCCGGTGGCGCTGGCCTCCGCCGCCCAGCCCGACAACCTGGTGAGCGGTTCTTTTCACCTGGGTTACCTTCTGCATCCCGACCAGCGTTGCGGCTGGAGCGCGGTAGCGGTGAATGCCACCATAGCCTGTTTTCTCCAGGGGATCACCGATTTCATTCCGGAAGTGCTCGAGGTGCTGAAGCAGAACAGCGCCCCGGAGGAGCTGATTGCAGCGGTGCGCCGGGTGCCGCTGGAGAAGCGGGAGGCCCTGCCATTGACCGGCCCCGCCGCGACCCTGGCGGTGAGCGCGGTCGAGATCGGGCTCTGGCTCGCCCGCCACGAGCCCCGGCTGGAGCGGGGACTCTCCTGGCTGGCCAGCGCGGGGGCCGATGCCGACACCAATGGTGCGGTCGCCGGCGCTCTGCTCGGTGCGCGCGATGGCGAGGAAGCGATTCCCGCGGCCTGGATCAGTGATATTCCCGACGCGGACCGGATCAGGGAGCTGGCGAACCGATTGATTGGGTTGTAGTAGGGGCGCACAGCTGTGCGCCCCTCCGCGCGACCCCTACAGGATCGTAAGCGGCGGGCCCGCCCGGGTCAGGAAGAACTGAGACGCCGCACTTCGGGCCGGGAACCGCGTTTCATACTCTCGCTTCCATTCGGCAAGGAACTCCGCCCCACCCGCTTCCTCAATCAATGCCCACACGCTCCCGCCGAATCCCGCACCGAACGCCGAAGCCGCCGCGGCCCCCGCCGACCTGGCCATCTGTACCAATGCACTGGTTTCCGGGATCTGGTTGCCGAGCAGCCGCTCGGCGAGCATCTGGGACAGCTCGACCGTGGCGCCCAGCGCGTCCAGGTCTCCCATGCGGAGGGCGTGCGCCGCGTCCGGGACCAGCACCGTCGCCTCCAGCATCATCTGCTCGAAGCGCCCCAGAAGCTCTCCGGGCTCGAACTCACCGGTAGTGTCAGCCGAGATCCGGCGGCGAATCCGGCTTTCCTGTTCCGGGTCTCGGCGCACCGCCTCAAACAGGGACGCCCCGCCGGTAATCTCCCTTGCGACGGCGATAACCTGTCCAGCGACTCGGGCCATCCGGTTATAGGCCTCTTTCGTGGCGCCGGTCTTTTCGGCGGCCACTCCGCTGGTCGCCACGGCGAAGGTGTAGCCGAGGGGCAGGGGCAGCGAATCCTCGCGACGGAGCGGGAGGAATCCGCACTGCAGCAGCCGGCCGGGCTCACTGAGCATGATGGACGCATGATCCTGGCTGCCGCCCAGCGTTCCGACGCCGGCGTCCCCCGCCAGTGGACCGTAGTCCCGGCCGTTTTCGACGCAGCTGGCGTACTCGGCCATCCGTTCCGGCGTGGACAGCGCGCCGCTTTCCAGTTGATTCAGGCGATACAGGATGACCAAACAGCCGGTGATGAGAGCGCTTGAGCTGCTCAAGCCGGCGGCGGGGGGAAGATTGCTGGCGAACCCGATGTCGGCCCCGGTGCTCATCGCCGGAAAATTTCTCGCCAGGCGCCGCGCGACCGTGCCCGGGTAGACCTTCCAGGAACCGGGAGGAACCACGAGCGAGGCGGAGAGCGGCAGAGTGACGGAGTCACCCGACACGGCATCGTGCACCACGACCTGCCGATCCCGCCGGGGTCGAGCCACGAAACAGAACCCGCGCTCGATCGCGCACACCAGGCTTCTCCCGCCCGCGTAGTCTGTGTGTTTCCCGAGAAACTCGATGCGGCCGGGGACGAACAATTCGAGCGCTCCAGGCCCTGCGATGGCGAGTGCCTTGCGACACAGCGCCTGCAGCCTGGCCCGCGAGTCCTCAGCCACAGTCAGACCGCGAACAGCGCACCGCAGAGCACGCAGAGTTTCACAGAGGTTAACGCAGAGTACCGCAATAGAATTGGTTGTAGTGTCATCGTTTCATGTAATTAGCAGTGTGGCAGTCCTCAGCGATACCCTCTGCGTAAATCTGCGCAGTCTGCGGTGTGCTGTTCTCCGTTACCTCTTATAGTATCACCTCGACATTTCTCAGCTCCTCGGTCACGTGCGCGATGTCGGCTCTGGTCGAGAGATCCAGCACTGGCAGGGCGAAGGGCAGCACCGAGAACCTCTCGCCCAGCGGGTCCATCGTGTAGCGGACCGCATCGGGCAGTTCGAGCTCTCCGCTGGGGGCCGGCGCGATACTCCGGCAGGCCTCGAATATCCCGGGTGAAAACCGCCAGCAGTTCATGCTGACGAAGTCGGTGGCGCAGGGGATCGACCCGGTCTGCATCTCGACCAGCTGGCCCGACTGGTCCCACACCATGACGGGAAACCGGGCGATCCGGGCGTAGGGGATGCCACTGGCCAGGAGCGCATCCACCCGAAAGGCAACCAGTCCTGGATTGTCCAGGTGGCGAAGTGCGATCAGCGCCGGGGCCGGGTAGTGATTGTCGGAGTTGAGCACCAAGAACTGCTCAGTCCCCACAAACGCTTCCGCGGAGGCGACCGCGTCCGCGGTGCCCTTGGGCTGCTGCTGGATCGCGAAGCTGATGGTGATTCGGGCGGGCTCGTGCGATTGGTAATAGGCCCGGACCGCCTGATGTTCCGGCCCGATGACGAGGCAGATGTCGCGGTATCCGGCGTCCGCCAGCCCGCTCAAGGTGTAATCAAGGAAAGGCCGCCCGACCGGTACCAGCCCCTTGATCCCGGCGTCGGCGGCCTGCTGCTGGGCCGCGCTCAGTGCGACGGCCCCCTCGTCTTTCCGCATCCGGGTGCCGAGTCCGGCGGCCAGGATCACGGCTTTGGTGATCGTGCCGGGCTGGATGGGCAGGGGATTCAGGGGTTCGAAACTGGTTCGCTGGCCCAGAGTCTCGGCAGGATCCGGATCAACCCCAAACCGCTGACGATGAAGACGACCAGCCAGGCCGATGCCTGTCCCATCTTGCCGTAGAGAAAACTGCCGGTGCCGAAGAGCCCGGAATACACGAACAAACACCCGAGCACCCATCCCAGCAGAGAATGCGCCAGGCTGTCGGGCGACGCGCCGACCCCGGATTCCTCCCGGATGCCATTCCATCCCGGACCGGCGGGCCGGACCAGCTGGTAGAACCGGACCAGGACGCTTCGATCGGTGGGTTGGGTAAGGTAGGTCGCCAGCACCCACACGACTGTGGTAGTGAGTACGGTGATGATCAGCGAGATGTGGGACGGGATCCCGTGCCCGGCCTTGGCGGCAAAGAAGAATCCCAGCGCCACGAGGAACGAGCTGGCCATGGCGGCGACTTCGCTCCAGGCATTGATGCGCCACCAGAACCAGCGCAGCAGGTACAACAGACCGGTGCCCGCCCCGATCGACAGCAACAGGCTGAAGCTTTCCCGCGCCGTGTCGAAAATATAGGTGAGGAGGGCGGCCAGCAGCATCAACAGTGCGGTCACCAGGCGCCCCATCATTACATAATGCTTCTCGGCGGCCTCCGGATTGAAGAACCGGCGATAGAGGTCGTGGACCAGGTAGGAGGTACCCCAGTTCAGGTGGGTGGACATGGTGGAGACGTAGGCCGAGAGCAGGCCGGCCACCATGATCCCCATGAACCCGGCCGGCAGGAACTTGAGCATGGCGGAATAGGCCATGTCATGCCCGATCAGGTGCTGGTCAACGTAGGGGAAGGTATGGGCGATGTCCGACAGGTTAGGGAAGACCAGCATGGAGCAGAGCGCGACGATGATCCAGGGCCAGGGGCGAAGCGCGTAGTGGCAGACATTGAATAGCAGTGTGCCGGCCATGGCGTCTTTCTCGCTCCGCGCTGCCAGCATTCGCTGGGCGATGTAGCTCCCGCCGCCGGGCTCGGCCCCCGGATACCAGACCGACCACCACTGGATGGTGATCGGTATGAGGAAAACGGAGAGGGCCAGGCCCCAGTCGCCAAAGTCGGGAAGCAACCCCAGCGATCCCGGGTCGGTCCTGGCGATCAGGCCGGAAAGCCCGCCAACCTCGGGTTGCTTGAGTGCGAAGTACGCCGCCGCAAACGCCCCTGTCATCGCGATGCCGAATTGGATCATGTCGGTCACCATCACGCCCCAGAGCCCGGAAGTCGCGGCGAACAGGATGTTGAGGATGGCGCAGATCAGCAGCGTCTTCCCCATGGGCCAGCCCAGCATCACGTTGGCGATCTTCACCGCCGCCAGGTTGACCGTGGCCATAATGAAGCAGTTGAAGAACAGCCCGAGGTAAACCGAGCGGAAGCCGCGAACGAAGCGCGCCGCCTTGCCGGAATAGCGGATCTCGTAGAACTCGAGGTCGGTGAGCACCCGGGACCGGCGCCAGAGCCGGGCATAGAAGAACACCGTCGCCATGCCGGTGAGCAGGAAGGCCCACCACTGCCAGTTGTTGGCGACCCCGTGCTCCCGTATCAGGTTGGTGACCAGGTTCGGGGTGTCGGTGCTGAACGTCGTCGCTACCATCGAGATGCCGATCAGCCACCAGGGCGCGGCCCGGCCCGAAGTGAAGAACTCGGCCGTACTGGTACCGGCACGGCGGGCGAGCAGGATCGCCGGAATGAACGACACGACGATCGAGGCGACGACAATCGACCAGTCCAGTGTGGTGAGATGCATGAGCTAATCTTTCGCTTTCCGGCACCAGCGTCAATGCAGATGGTAAATGGCCGATGGCCGATGGCAGATGGCTGATGGCTGATAGCTGATGGCCGATAGCAAATGGCTGATGGCCCCCGGGTATTCCGGTTTCACCGATCTGCCATCAGCCATCAGGCATCAGCTATCGGCTATCGGCTATCTGCTATCTGCTATTTGCCATATGGCATATGCTAATGTTATTTCCTATCCCCTTCCTTATCAGGTGCGACCCATGAAGCGTCTTCTCTTCCTTGCCACCCTTCTCGGTGCTACGCCGCTGGCGGCCCAGTCTCCCGCGGTCGATACCACAGGTGCCGGCGCCCTCATCAGCCAGGCCATGGACCGGTCCCAGGTGATGGAAAACCTCCAGCACCTCGCCGATGCGATCGGGCCCCGGCTCACCGGCTCCGCCGCGATGCGCCTGGCAAACGACTGGACGGCCGCGCAATTCCGGGCTTACGGTCTCACCGCGTCGCTGGAGGAGTATCCCTTCGGCGTCACCTGGGAGCGGGGACCGCTCCAGGTGAGATTGACTGCCCCCTACCCGCGCCAGGTGAACGCCTGGAGCTGGGCCTGGACCGCCGGCACCGATGGCAAAACGC
>JBDTTZ010000351.1:0-1864 GCA_040008015.1 Gemmatimonadota bacterium | reverse complement strand
ACGCGGAACCGGGTTACGGAAGCGGTCGATCAGAATGATGACCGCCATGAGGCAAGGGACCACCGCAATCGCCCAGGCCGGGATGGGCAACCCGGCCTTCACACCGAGTCCCATGGCAGCCCCGATCAGCACGACGCCAAGCACGGTGCGCAGGGTGCCGGCTGGGAGTCGAACCGACATGTGGCTGCCAAACCAGACTCCCGGAATCGAGCCAATGAGAATGGTTCCGGCCAGGCGGTAATCCACATTTCCCGCCACGACGTGAGCGATGGCTGCCGCCCAGAGCAGAATGGCCGCATGAAAGATGTCGGTGCCGACCACGCGGTAGGGCGAGAGCCGGAAGATCATGATCAGCCCGAGAGCGATCAGCGAGCCGCTGCCGGCCGAGGTGATGCCCAGCACGAACCCGACGGAGAGACCGAGAACGATGGCCGCGATCTTGTGCCGGGCCTGCATTTTGATCGTATCCCGCTCGCGAGCTATCAGCTGCTTCAGGAAAATCGCGCGAATCAGGGTGACCACGCCGGTGAACGCAATGGCGCCGGCCAGGAGGTACAGCATGTAGGTATCGAAGGCTTTACCACCGAGATGCTTCTCGAGGATTCGTATGAAGTAGACCCCGCCAACCGCTGCCGGGACGGAACCAATCGCCATCCACCAGGAAAGCGGGAAATCGATCGTCTTCTGCCGCCAGTGTTTGTAGGCGCCCACCGTCTTGGTGATCGCCCCATAGGCGAGGTCGGTCCCCACCGCGGTCACCGGGGGCGTGCCCACAAAGAGCACGAGCAGCGGCGTCATGAGAGCCCCGCCCCCGATGCCGGTCATCCCGACCAGTATCCCGACGCCCAATCCGAAGCCGATGACCATCAAGGGGTTAAAGGCCACACCGACCTCCAGAAACACGGGTATCAGCTATAAGCCTACAAAGTCCATAGACTATATAGCACAGGCTGTGCCGGCGGAAGGGGGGTGGCCACGGGGACGGACAGGGGGTCGCGGGGATTCTGTTGACGCAGTGCAGCAGGTACCGCTGCTTCTAGGCGAGGGCTCCGGCCCCGGCATCGTGCTTCATCAAGTCGGCTAGTGTAGTGCGGTCGAGGATTCGGGCCGTCGCATCCCGGACGTCTTTCATGATCCAGCGGACTCCGCATCCCGCCTCGTCCCGGCAATCCTGGCACCGAGCATACGCGGTCTGGCTGGCGCAGGGCACCGGGGCAAGGGGACCGTCAAAGTGCCGCACCAGCTCTCCGATGTTGACCTTTCGGGGGTGCCTGGCGAGGAGGTAGCCGCCCCCCTTCCCTTTCCGGCTCTGGAGGATGCCCCGGTTGCGGAGCTCCAGGAGAATCAGCTCCAGGAACTTGGCTGGAAGGCGCTCTCGCCGCGCCAGGTCGGCGATACGCACGGGCTCCCCCGCCGGGGCCGCAGCGAGGGCGATCAGCGCCTTGAGCGCGTACTTGGCTTTTCGCGAAAGCATGCATTCAGTTTAACTTGTTCACCTTGATTCCCGCGAGGAGCCGATGGCCACACCGCTGGTAGGTATCGTGATGGGCAGTGATTCTGACTGGCCGACCATGGAGCATGCCGCCAAGCAGCTCAAGGCCTTCGGCATTCCCTATGAAGCGCGGGTGTTGTCGGCCCACCGCACACCAGACCACGCCGTGAAGTTTGCCGAAGAGGCCCAGGGCAAGGGGATGCATTGCATCATCGCCGGCGCGGGAGGCGCGGCGCACCTGGCCGGCGTACTCGCCGCCAAGACCACGCTGCCGGTCCTGGGGGTCCCCATGCCTTCGAAGCATCTCCAGGGGCTGGACTCGCTGCTCTCCACGGTGCAGATGCCGGCCGGCATCCCGGTGGCGACCTTCGC
>JBDTTZ010000350.1:0-4161 GCA_040008015.1 Gemmatimonadota bacterium | reverse complement strand
GATGGCCAACAACCAGGCCCGGGCACTGGTTCCCGGCTCGAACTTCTCCCAGTTGCGGTACGCCTTCACCATGGTGTCCTGCACCAGGTCCTCCGCCTTGGCGGGCTCCCGGGTAAAGCGCAGGGCGACCCGGTACAGGAGGTCGAGGTGGGGCAGCACATCACGGTCGAATTCGGGGCGGGCCATGCTTGAAAGTAACTGCAAGTAACCGACAGTAACCGACAGTAGGCTCCGGTCTGCCCATCAAGAGCTCCTGCTTGCGGTTACTTGCAGTTACTTGCTGTTACTTGCAGTTACTTGCTCTTACTTTCTTTTACTTGCTTCTACTTTCACTTACTTTACTCCTCTGTGCCTGACACCCCTGCCGTCCACGCCATCATTCCTCTCAGCCTGCTGGAAGCTATTCGTAACCTCGACACACCCGTCGAAGACGGCCTGGAGGAACTGGCCGGCGAGATGGTCGCAAAGCGGCTGGGCCTCTCGCCAACGGTTTCGGCGCAGATCGCCCGCTATGAAGAGATCGCCCGCAGGGACGGGCAGGTGAGCGATGACGAGGCGTTGAGCGTGTTCCGCCTGGTGGACCGGCGCCCTGATGCCGCGCTGGTGTTCTCCGATGCCGGGCGCCGGGCGGCGCGGCATGGGCTCAAGACCGGGAGTTTCCGGGCTCGCGCGCTGGCGGGCGGGGGCGGCTTCGTCGGCCGCGCGATGGGAATGCGGCGGGCGGCCAGGGTGGCGCGCCGGGTGTTCGGTGGTGAGCTCAAGATGAAGGGCCCGCTCGCCGAGGCCACCGTGGAGTCGCCGCTGGCCGCCAGGGTGGCCGCGATGGGCCAGGGCTGTGCCTTTTTCGGCGCCGCGTTTGGCGAGCTGCTGCGCCACCAGATCGGCTTTGAAGGCGCCATGCTGCACGAGCGCTGCCAATCGAAGGGGGCTCCCGGGTGCCAGTGGCGGGGGACCCACACGGGAGACTATGACTGATTGAGGATGGAGGATTGAAGATTGAAGACTTGAACTGCCCTGGTTTCGAATCCGAGGCTGTCAAATCCTCCATCCTCAATCTTCCATCCCCAATCGTAGAATGGAGGTTTGCTTGAGTCTGATTGCATCGCTCGACCGCGCCGCCCTCAAATCCACCCTCGAAGAGATGGGTGCCGACGCCTGGCTGCTGTTCGACTTTCACGGCCTCAACCCGGTGGCCGCCCGCATGCTGAGCCTGGGCGGGATGGGAACCCGGCGGGTTTTCGTGCTGCTTCCCCGGAGCGGCGAGCTGGTCGCGGTGGGGCACAAGATCGAGCTCCAGCCGCTGGAGGATTTTCCGGGTCGGGTGATTCCCTACGCCCGCTGGGAGGAGCTCCACGCCGCCCTGGGTCCCCTGGTCAAAGGGAAGACCCTCGCCATGGAGACCTCGCCGGAGGACGCGGTACCCTACCTCGACCGGGTTCCCCATGGCGTGGTCCAGCTGCTCACCCGGCTCGGCGCCACCGTGGTGCCGTCCGCTCCATTGGTCAGCCGGTTCGCGGCGGGGTGGAGTGCCCAAGAGCTGGCCGACCATCTCTTCGCGGCCGAGGTGCTGGCGCGGGTGGCGAAGGATGCGCTCCAGCGCGCGGTGCGGCTGGGTGGCACCGGGCTCCGGGAATCGGCGCTCCAGGCCGAGGTCATCGCCGCAATGAAACAGGGGGGACTGGTCCTCAGCTCCCCGCCCATCGTCGGATTCGGACCCAATGCCGCGAATCCCCACTATGAGCCCCATCCCGGCAGCGATGCCGAGCTCCGGAACGGGGACGTGGTGCTGCTCGACCTGTGGGGTGGGCGCAGTCTAAAGACCGTCTTCGCCGACCAGACCTGGATGGGATTTGCCGGGGAGCGGGTGCCGGAGGAGGTGGACCGGGTGTGGCGCACGGTGCGGGATGCCCGGGATGCCGCGGTCACCGCCCTGCGCCAGGCCGAGAGCCGGCACCAGCCGGTGGCCGGCTTTGAGCTGGACCAGGCGGCTCGGGGGGTCATTGCCGGTGCGGGCTTTGGCGACTACTTCGTCCACAGAACAGGCCACTCGATTGATACGGACCTGCATGGGTCGGGTCCCCACCTGGACGATTATGAGACCCATGATGACCGCCGGCTGGTTGCAGGGGTAGGGTTTTCGGTGGAGCCGGGGATCTATCTGACGGGCCGGTTTGGGGTTCGAAGCGAGATCAACGTCCATATGGGGAGCGGCGGGGCCCGGGTGACGCCGGACCAGCCGCAGGTGGATTTGATCACGGCATAAGTGGCCATGTTTTGCTGTTTCAGGCGGTTACGCCATGGGGAATGGTCCGGACCTGAAACGTGACTCTTCCTTGACACCTGAAAAGGGCTGCTCCATATTGTGCTCTCCGACCGGGCCGCGGCCGGATTCTGGCAGCTCCTGAAGTACAAACCACATCTCAACTTTCCTCATCGCTGGTCGTGCGTAACAAGGGTGGTGCATTCCGTTCCCAGATGCTTTTCGGCTGGGACGCGTGTGCTTGCAGTCCGAGCTCTGAAGTAGGTGCGTGTTCACGCCTTTGGAGGACGTTCACATGAAACAAAGCTGTGTCAGCGCCTTCGCACGCGTTGCGCGGTGGTTCGCGCTCGCGGCAGTCGCGTTGGGCCTGAGCGCGGGAGCGCTCTTTGCCCAGTCGACTGGTAAGATCGAGGGCAGAGTCCGCGATCAGGCCGGCGCGCCGATCGCCAACGCCCAGGTAACCCTCGTGGGCACCGCCTTCGGCGCTCTCACGAACAACCAGGGGTACTACTTCTTCAACAACGTCCCAGTTGGTCCCGTGTCGGTGCGGGCGGCGTTCGTCGGCTACAAGTCGGCGGAATCGCAGGGTGTCCGGGTCCTCGCCGGTCAAACGGTGACCCAGGACATCCAGCTCGAGCAGACGCCGTTCCAGGTGGACGAAATCACCATCACCGCAGCGACCACGCCGCTGGTTCCCCGCGACGAGGTCACGACCAAGCAGCGGATCAATGGTGACTACGCCGAGCGGCTGCCGGCCGACCGGATCAACAACATTCTGGCCTTGCAGCCGGGTGTCGTGGCCAGTCCCAATGGAGGCACCCTCTCGATCCGGGGTGGCCGGACCGACCAGGCCAACACCTACATCGATGGTGTGCCGGTCACTCCGGGCTATCGGGGCACCGGGTTCCGGGCGACCAACGCCGGGACCGGCGGCGCCAACACCGGCATCCAGATCGGCACCAACGGCTTTGAAGAAGCCTCGGTGACCACCGGCGCCTCCTCGGCCGAGTTCGGCAACGCCCAGTCCGGTATCATCAACATCGAAACCCGGAGCGGCGGGTCGGCCTTCAAGGGCAACATGCAGTACGAAACCGATGAGCCGTTCGGCCAGGCCCACGGCCGGGGGTTCAACCGGGTGGGGCTCAGCATCGGCGGTCCCGCGTTCATCAACCGCCTGACCTTCTTCGTGTCCGGCGTGCTGGAAGGCCGGGCCTCGACCGAGAGCGGGTTCAATGCCATCAACAACCCGACGTTCGTTCCGGTCGGCATCGATACCACGGTCGCGGTGCCCAGCGCGGTCAATTCGCCGACCGCCGACACCACGTTTGCCGACGTGCAGGAGTTCGCGCTCTTCAACGGCAAGTGCGATACCTTCAGCGGCAACAGCAACTCCGATATCGCCAACAACTACGGACAGGATTGCCACGGGGTGCGCAACCCCGGCTCGGCGTCCACGGTCTACCAGACCTCCGCCAAGCTGAACTACACCTTCGGCACCGGCAGCCGGGTCTTCCTGTCCTGGCAGGCCAGCCGGAACCATGGCCGCAACGGGGGCAATTTCAACAACCCGCAGAACATCAGCGGCTTCCGGGTCAAGAACCAGAACTTCACGCTGGGCTGGAACCAGAACCTGAGCAAGTCGGCGGAACGCGCCCTCGCCATCGACGTGGCGCTGTCCTACCAGGCCGACCGGCAGGTGGGAAGCATCCTCAGCCGTCAGGCCGAACTGGATACCCGGGACCCGCGTGGCGGCTTCATCCTGGGCAGCATCGACTTCCTGTTCGACTTCGACAATTTCCCGCTGAACCAGGAGTTGATCGACAACTACCGGAACAACACGCCGGGCAGCCGGCGCTCGCCGCTGGACCTGGACAACATCGACCAGTACAACCTGATCGACC
>JBDTTZ010000349.1:0-17905 GCA_040008015.1 Gemmatimonadota bacterium | reverse complement strand
CATCATCATCATCACCCGCCCATGAGAACCTCGACTCGAGCAGCCCTGGCTATCGCGGCCGCGCTGGTAGCAGCGCGCGGCGCCCAGGCGCAGGACCAGCTGGTGACCGCGGCGTCTTTCATCACCGGCATCCAGGCTCGGGGATACTCGGTGGACGCCGGCCCCAACACCCGGCAATTCGCGATTCCGATCGCGGTGATCATGCCGGTGAACGAGCGGCTGTCGATGGACATCGGCACCTACTTCGCCTCCACCCGGAGCGAGCTGAGCGGAGCCGCCACCACCGTTTCGGGGCTGACCGATACCCAGATCCGGGGATCCTACGTGTTTGGCCGCGATGCCCTGGTCGCGACCGTGATGGTGAACCTTCCGACCGGGAAGAAACAGACAACGGGAGAGTCCGGGGTGCTGGGTGTGGCCGCCGCGAACTTCCTTTCCTTCCCGGTGAATTCCTATCGCACCGGGCTCGCCGTCACTGGCGGGCTGGCGTACGCGACGGAGATGGGTGCCTGGAACATCGGCCTCGCCGGCAGTCTCCGGATGAGCGGGGAGTACACGCCGTTCACCGACGACGATCTCAAGTATTCTCCCGGAACCGAAGGCCGGCTCAAGCTGGGCGTTGATCGGACCCTCGGCACTTCGCGACTGGCAGCCGGCTTCACTTTCAGCACCTTTGGCAACGATGACTTCGCCAACATCTCGGGCGGCGGCAACGGAACCTACCAGCCGGGCAACCGGTATATCGGCGAAATGTCGATGTCGTTCCTGGCCGGCAACGGCACGCTGACGGGATACATGTGGGACTTCTATCGGCAGAAGGCCGGCGGGACCAGTCCCGCCAACCAGGAGAACATCTTCTCCCTGGGGGCAAACGGCTCCTGGCCGATGGGTCGTAACATGCGGATCGAGCCTCTCCTGGAAGCCCGCTTCTGGTCTCCCGACCAGGGCAGCGGCAAGTTGTTCGGCGGTGGGGCCGCGCTCCAGATTCCCATGGGCGAGAAGATTACCCTCTCGCCGTCGGCCCGGTTCGACGTCGGCAACTACGAGTTCACCGATGGTTCCAGCCACAGCATCAAGGGCTGGGGGGCTTCGCTGTTTGTTCGGTATGAAATCTGACTCCTCTAATAGGAAATGATATAAATCATTGAATAACAATACCTTACGCGCTGGCGCCAGAACAAAGTCTGAGCCCTCTAAGGACGCAGTCCGCTTGACTCCATCCGGGGGCTCTTTTACGTTGCCGCCGATGACCGACCTTGGTGGATCTCAGATCTCCACTCTGCTCGAAACCCTGCCGGGGATAGCCAATGTCCTTCGCAGTCCGGTGGCAGATGCGCTGATCAATGTCATACGTTCGGCCGCGCGGCTCAGCGACTTCGCTGTAGCCGATGCGGAGGAGCTGATCCGCTATGCGGTTCGCCGCAGCCTGGTGGGAAATGAGGAGGGAGATCGGGTGCTTGCCGAGGTCCAGGCGGCTCAGCGCCGGAAAGCGGAAAAGGCGGCGGAGCGGGTGAAGGCAACCAAGCATCGTGCCAAGGTGAAGCCGCGTCCGAAACCAGCAAAGAAGTCGGTAAAGGGCGGTAGAAGGCGGTAGAAGGCGGTATTGAACGGTGCTAGACGGTAAAGGGCCAGCGAAAATCGCCGGCCCTTTATGTTATACACGTATTGGTCGGGAACTTGGATTACCGCCCATTACCGCCCACTACCGTCTATTACCGACCTAGGTTCTGAAGTCCGCTACCAGCGCCGTCAACCGATTCGCCCCAGCCAACAGCTCACTCGCCGCCGCCGCCATTTCTTCCGTGGCGGCGTTCTGCTGCTCGGCTGCCGCGGTGACCGACTCACTCGACGTCGCGTGCTCGCTGGCGGCGGAAGCTGCCTGGGACGTCGTGGTGGTCAGCTCATCGACGATCGTACGGTTGAGAGTTGCCTCTTCCTCGACCTGGGCGGCGGCGCTCTGAATTTCCTTCACGGCGTTGGCGATCTCCTGGAGTCCCCGGGCGGCAGCCTCGGCCACGTGCTCGATTCCTTCCACCTTGCCCGATCCCACTTCCATCGTGGTTGAGGTTTCCCGCACCTGGGTCAGCAGAATCTGCACCGTCTTGGTCACGTCTTCAGCGGCCCGCGCGCTCGAGTCGGCCAGGTTCCTGACTTCTTCCGCGACTACCGCGAACCCGCGGCCCTGTTCACCGGCCCGCGCTGCTTCGATCGCGGCATTCAGGGCCAGCAGGTTGGTCTGGGACGAGATCTGCTTGATGAGGTCGATGAACGCCGTGATCGAGGCCGAGAGCTGGGCCAGCTGGCGGACCTGCCCCATGGAGGTCCGCACCACTTCACGAACATCGAGCAGGGTGCGCCGGGCGGCGTCGACGTCGCCCTGGTGTTGAGCGGCCACCCGGCGGATGTTCTCCCCGACCTGCACCACGCGGTTGGCGGCCTCGCCGGTGGTGCTGGCGGCCTGGCGCAGCTCGCCCAGGGCCTTGCCCGCCTTGTCCATGCCGAGCACCTGGCCTTCGGCGCTGGTAGAGACTTTCACCATCGCGGTGGAGATCTCGTTCCCGCTGGCGGCCAGCTCCTGGCTCATCGCCGAGAACTCCCCAGCGCTGCTGCCGATCTGCTCAGCCTCCTTGATGACCTCGGAGACCACGGTGCGGAGCCGGGCTCCCGTGCTGTCCAGCGTCATGGCCAGCAGGTTGAGCTCGGTCGGCATGTCCCCCAGTTGCACTGGGCGCAGGTCACCGGCGCCGAATCGCTCGGCGGCGGCCACCAGCCGGCGCAGCGGGACGTTCACCGAGCTGCGGGTGTACTGGATGGTGAAGGCGCCGGCCGCCATGATCAGCACGATGGCCGCGATGAGGATGATCTGGGTGCGGTGCGACCGCTGCTGCACCGCATCCGCGCGCTGTATCGCGAGCCGGGCCTGGCCCGAGGTCAGCGTGCGGACCAGCGCGATCAGGCTGTCCGCCGGCACGTGCGCGGCGCGAGCCTGGGCCAACGCCGCGTCGGGCCGGCCAATATCCGCCAGCGCATGGGCCACGGAGTACGCCACTTCGATCTCGGCCTGGCGATCGGCGATCCGGTTGAGGGTGAACCGGTCGTCTTCGGTCAGGCTGCTCAGGTCGCCAAAGCGCCGCTGCGCGGCATAGGCCGAGTCGCCGCTGGAGAGAAAGTCATACCGCAGCGCCAGGGAAGGAGTGAGCAGGTATTGCTGCGCCGCCCGGATTTCGTTGAGCACCGAGGCGACCAGCTTGCCGCCGACATCTCCTCCCTCCGCCAGGGTGCGGAGCTCCCGGTCCGCGGTTGCCCCCTGGGACCGGATCGAGCTGACGCTGAGCCAGCCGATGAAGGCGACCAGTGTCAACAGCAGGAGCATCGCAAAGGTGATCCGTTGGGTCAGGCCGGAAAGCATTCTCACCGCTCCTCCGCTACCCGAAGGGTCCCGTTGCGAATCACGCCGACCTGGATGTTGAGCTGGGGTACATCGCCGTTGGAATCGAAGGCGATCGAACCGGTCAACCCGCTGAACGCCGGCTGGGTCTGGCCGATCGCGGCGAGCGCGTCCCGCAGCTCCCGGCGGTCGGTCCCGCCCTGCAGCATGGCGTCGCGCAGCAGGTACACGATGTCATACGTGGCGGCGGCCGAGTAGTCCACCGGGTTGCCCAGCGGGAACTTCTCCCGGTAGGCCGAGAGGAACTTGCGATTGCGTTCGGTGTTTTCGCTGGGGAGGTAGACGGTCGCGACGTATACGCCTTCTCCGTCGGGGCCGGCGTCTTCAATGCCGTCCAATCCATCTCCTCCCAGCACCGGGCCCTTGAACCCCTTCTCCCGGATGGCTCGCAGCACCTTGGAGCCTTCATCAATGTTGGCGGCGAGAACAATGAAGTCCACGCCCGCCGTCTGGCTGATCCGCTCGAGATAGGCGCCGACCTGGGGATCGGTTTCGCTGAAAGGGTCCACCTCGGTGATCTCGCCGCCCAGGCGGGCGAACTCCTTTTCGAAAGTTCTGCGGACGCCGCGGCCATAGTCATTGTTGACATAGAGCACCGCCCCCCGCGCGAGTCTCAGGTTCTGCTGGACGAAACGGGCGAGTGCTCCGCCGTACTGGAGATCGCTGGGGCAGACCCGGAATGTGTAGTCGCCCGCCTGGGAGATGAGCGGCGAAGTGGCGGACGGCGAGATCTGAATGACCGGATTGCGGGGATCGTTGTACACCGGCGCGGCGGCCAGCGTCGTGCTGGAATAGATGTGTCCGATCACCGCCACCACGCCGGAATCCACCAGCCGGCTCGCGACCCGCACAGCCGAATCGGCGTCGCCGCCGTCATCCAGGATTACCAGCCGCAGCGGCCGGCCGTGGATCCCTCCAGCCGCGTTGATCTCGCTGATGGCGAGCTCGGCCGTGTGCAGCGACGGAGACACGGTGGAATCGTTGAGCGGCCCGCCGCCCCAGCCGATCAGGATGGGTCGCTTGTCACCTCCGCAGCCGGCGATCGCCAACCCGAGTGTGAGCAGCCCTGCAGCCGTCAACCGGCCCATCGGTCCTCCGTAGAATCGTGATCGTGCCCGCGGCAACCAGAGAAAATCGCGCATTTGCGTCAGCGGCGGTAGGGGCGCACGCAATGCGCCCCTATTCCCGTTTCTGGCCCCAGCCGTCGAGGATGTGGCCATCCACCAGGCTCACCGAGATCGCCGGCGCGGCCCGGTCGAGCCGCCATGTCAGCCGGATCATCCGGCCCGAGCGGACCCATTGCATCATGCGCTGAGGTCCTTGCACCCTGGTCGACACCCTGCCATACCGGGTGATGAGGTCGCCGCGCCAGCGCTCCAGTTGTGCCAGGCTGCCTTCGGTCTTCAGGATGAGAATCGCCGCGTTTTCCGCGATGGCACTGAGCCACACCTCGACCGAGCGTCGGCTCGCGCTATCGGTGTACGAACTGTGACACTCCTGCACCGTGCTGTCGGAGCGGGACCGGGTACAGCGAAGGTGATGGCCCTCGTGTTCCCGCAGGGTGGCCGCGAGCCGGGTCAGCGGATCGCCCGGGGTGAACCCGGCGAACACGAGCGGGGCATCTCCGGGGTCGACCTGGGCGGAGCAGGGAGCGGTGGCGAGGCCCAGCAGCAAAACAGCGACGGAACCGGCGTGGAACCGGCACCGTCGCTGCATCAGGTGACTACGGGACTGCGGTGGAGAAGCCGCGATGCTCGTCAGACCTTGTGGACGTTTGACGCCTGAAGACCCTTGGGGCCTTCAACGATGTCAAACTCCACCGCGTCCCCTTCAGCCAGGGAACGAAATCCCTCGGCCACGATCGCCGTGTGGTGCACAAACACGTCCTTCCCGCCTTCCTGCGCGATAAACCCGAACCCCTTGGCATCGTTGAACCACTTCACTGTTCCCTTCGCCATCGCGAAACCTCTTCTGAAAGGGAGCGCGAAGCTCCGAAGTACCTGGCCACCTTCAGCTAGAATAAAAAAGCCGGTCGGAGGGGAACTCCGGGCGGCCACTCACTACCAGGGGGTCTCAGGGGATCTGATTCGGAATTCCAATGCTGCCATAGGTTTAACTTCTGGCTCATCCGGGATTTTGTCAATAGATTGCCCGGCTCAGGTTCCCGGACCCTAAACCCAGTCTCCCTGTCCCGAGTCCCCCATGATCACGATCGCCCTGCTCGCCACCCTCCAGCAAACGCCGGCCACCCCGGCCCCGCCGACCGTGCCCCGTTCGCCGATCGCCCGGGTCATGATTCAACCGGCCGAAGCAGCCGTCGTCGCCAACGACACCATCCGGCTCACCGCCGTCGCCTACGACTCGGCAGGGGCGGAGTACAGGAATGTACGAGTGAGCTGGGCCACTTCCGGCGGCTTTTTCGAAGGCCGGGTGGACTCCACCGGATTGGTCACCGGGGGTTCCACCGGCACGATCAACGTCGGGGTCTCGGTGCGTCCGCTCGCCGGCGGGCGTCCCGTGGTTGCCGTGGCCCGGGTGACCGTCCTTCCCCAACCAGCTGCCCGGATTGAAATCGAGCCCCGGGTCGAGCGGGTTTACGTCGGGCAAACGCTGCCCCTCACGGCCACGGTCCTGGCCGCCAACGGCGACCGCCGCTACGACTCGGTCGCCTGGCGCTCCGACCGGCCGGCGGTGCTGAGCGTGAATAGCGATGGCAGCGTCACCGGGCGGACGGCTGGTCGTGCCACCCTGTCCGCGAGGGCCGGCCAGGCTTCGGCTACCCGGACGATCCAGGTGGCCATCAACCCGATCCGAAGCCTCGCCATTACTCCAGCCTCCAGCGCGGTGCGCACCGGTGACGTGGTGCGGCTTTCCCTGGTGGCGAAGGACGCCGCCGGACGCGGGTTGAGCGGGGTGCAACCCCAGTGGCTGCTGAGTCCCGGTACCGGCTCGGTGGATGCGGACGGCGGGTTCGTCGCCGACCTGCCGGGGACGTACCGGGTCGTCGCCATGGTGGGGGACCGGTCGGCCGAAGCCGTGGTCAACGTCAACCCGCGGGACGCGGTGCGTCCTGCCACGGTTATGGGCCGGGTGCCGCTCAAGATGCTGGCGGCGGAGTTCTGGCTGCATCCCGATGGAAAGCACGGCTACCTCACCACGATCGGCGACCGGATCTACGCGATCGACGTCACCAACCCGGCCGCGCCGGTGATCACCGACTCGGTCGTCGTGGATGCCCGCACCATCAACGACCTGATGACCACCGAGGATGGCAAGTACGGCGTCCTGACCCGGGAGGGCGCGTCCACCCGGAAGAACGGCATCGTCATCCTCTCCTTTGAAGACCCGGCGCATCCGAAGTCGATCGCGGAATTCACCGAAACCGTGACCGGCGGGGTGCACAGCACGTTCATCTATCATGGCTATGTGTACCTGACCGACGATGCCACCGGATCGATGCGGGTCATCGACATCCAGGATCCCTACCACCCGCGGCAGGTGGCGCGCTGGGAAACTCCCCGCACCGAAGCGGGGCGGATGCTGCATGACATCGACGTGAAAGACGGGCTCGCCTACCTGTCGTACTGGAACGACGGACTGGTGATTCTCGACGTGGGTAATGGGATGAAGGGGGGCAGCCCGGAATCGCCCCAGCTGGTGAGCCAGTTCAAGTACGACCTGAACGCGTTGTATCGCAACGTCGAGGCGGTGGGCGGGCCCGGGTTCATTCGCGGCACCCACACCGCCTGGCGTTCCGGCCACTACGTGTTCGCCGGCGACGAGGTGTTCTCCGCTCGGCCGGTGGCCGGGGGCGTGCTTGGGCTGGGCCGTGCCTACGGTCGGCTCCACGTGATCGACGTGGCGGACCTGGCCCATCCGCGCGAGGTCGCGTGGTACGAGCCCGAGGATGGCGGGGTGCACAACGTATGGGTGGCGGGAGACACGCTGTACCTGGGTGACTACCAGGGCGGGCTCCGGGTCCTGGATATCTCGGGCGAGATGCGGGGCGACCTGCTGCGCCAGGGCCGGGAGATTGCCCACGTGAGCACGGGCGACAAAAACGGCTTTGTCGCGAACACCGCCAACGCATGGGGTGCCATCTACCGGGACGGATACATCTATGTCCCGGATATCAATTCAGGGCTGTGGATCGTGAAAGTCGAGAACAAGTCGGAATTGACGCCATAAGGCATTGAAGGGATTGTGGAATTCCCTCAATCCCCTCAATGCAGTTTCTGGCACTTCCAAGGCTCGTCCGGCGAGGGTAATTTCTTACTCCTATGGCTGAGCCGTCGACACCGTCAACCCTGGTCATTCGTACCTTCCTGGAACGCCCGGAAGCGCTTGCCCATTTCTTCATGCGGGCCGGCGAGGCGCCAAGGCTGGTGGCGTTCGATGATACCATGGGCTGTCCCATGGAAACGGCGCTGGCCGCGCTGGAGTGGACCAACGCGGTGGGTGCGCTCCATGACGACGACCTGCTGCACGCGGCTCGGCTCACCAGTGAGACCGCCGCCGCGGTGATCGAACGCAAGACCGCCAACGGTCGCCGCTACCTGTATCTCGGTCCGCGGCTCGATGCTCCGCCGATGGACGTGTTCGAGGGCGCGGTCATTTTCGACGAGCCCGGCGTCAAGGTGGTGGAGTTTACTCAGCGGGCGCATGGCCTGGCCCATTTTCTCCGGGCCACGTCCGGTGTCGGTGCCCTGCTCGCGCTGATGGGTCGCAGGCCCCCCGAGCTGCGCCACATGCGGCGCTGGCTCGCCTCAATTGTTCAGGAACTCGATGCCCCCCGCCTGCTGGTCGCCGGCTGGTTTGCGGCAAGCTCGGCCGGGTGCCTGTTTTCCTCGAGGGAGGATGAACCATCTTATCGCTACATAGAAGTCGGCCTAGAGTCCTAGCGGTCGCGGCGGTGTTGTTCCTCCTGGCGGCCCGTTCAGTGGCGGCCCAGGCGGGCGGGTTCATCAAGCCGGATCCCAAGCTCGATTCCCTGTCGGCCAGCCTGCGTGATGACTACCTGGTGTTTCGCGACACCTTGAGAGCCATTGACGCCGCCTCGTCACGCCTCACCCGGGACATCCGGACCGCGAGCGGAGCACTGCTTCTTTCCCGGAACCGCGCGGTGCGCGCTGCCTGCGCCAACGCCCTGGCCTCGATCGACTCGGCTCGGCAGAACCTGTTGGGAAGCCCGAAGGCCGGTCAGGCGCCCCTGGGCACCCGCACCGAGCTCGATAAGACGGTGGGTGAGCTGCGCCCAGCCCTTTCCCGTTGCGTGGCTGAATTCGATGGGTTCTCCACCCCTGCGGGGGCCATCGCGGTGCGGGATGCCGGCGCCCGTAGTGCGTCAGACGCGGTGCTGACCGGCAAAAAGTTTGAGCGGGCCGCGGAGGTGTTCCTCAACATGCTTGGCATCACGGTACGACCGTACGGAGCCGGTGGTCCGAATCCGTTCGCGGGCAGCGCCAACTAATCAACAATCTCCCCACATTCTGCCTCACGACGCTGATACACATTCTCCACACGATTGTGGAGAGGCCGCCTAATCATGCGTTCCCGCACGAGTTAGCAATCCACAAATCGTCCACTTGAAAGTGAGCTAAACCGAAGAAAGACAGGCACTTGTGAGATTTCTCGCAGACCCTATCTTTGCCTGACCGTCAGACGAGATCGCTTTGAAACCCCGCGTTTCTCGGAAGAGCGTTTGGCGTGTTCAGGCGGGTTTTCGGGGGAAGCTGCCGACGCAATCAAGGGCTCAGGTGGCTGTTGATCCCGGTGATCACCCCGGCTTGAACTGATGAAGCCAGTCGCGTGCTTCATCCGCTCCGATCCTGCGCCTCGGGGTGCCGTGCGATAGGTCGGTCCGCGACTCGACCGGAATCGCAGCGCTCACAATGACGAACCAGGTGGGATTTGGCCATCCGGCCTGGGGATGGAAGCCGAGGCCTCAGCCAGCCTTACCGAGTGGCGCTTCAGCCATTCGAAGGCACTGAGAGAAGAACGGCAGCAGATGCTCCGACTTCGGGTAGTCAATGTGGGGACGGCCGCCTAATCTGAGGGTTAGGCGGCCGTTCTATTTCCCCCTTGCCGCCGCAAATCGTAGCAGCGCACTGAGTGCGCTGTTTGGTTAGGCGGCCGTTCCTGCCAGCTTCGTCGTGCGTCCTTCGTATTCTTTTGCGCTTTCACCCCTCCAATCGCGAAAAGACGAAAGAGCGACAACGCGAAACTGAACCGATCCATGGTTAACTGTTTTTTGCTGGCGCGGCGGGAATCCTTCCCCAATCGCTCTTGCCCCGAAATACCCGTCGCCGATCCAGTTGCCACACCGGCCTGGCACTCACCAGCTCAGACCCGGAAAAATTCTGCGGCTCTCCCAGCGCGTCGGCCATGCTCGCGGACTTGGCGCTGGCGTTGTCGGCAAAGTGAAGCACCTCGGCTTCCAGCGTCATGGGAGCGACCGGTGCGCCGTGCTCCAGGAGTCCGTGGTGGGACAGGATCAGGTGGTGAAGCAGGTCGCGCTCCCTAGTGGTGCATAAGGTCGGTGGGGCGGGGTTCAGCCGGCGCTCGAGCATGAGCGATCCCAGCACGACGTGGCCGCAAAGGGATCCCCGCTCGCTCATCGCAAAGGCGCCGGTCCAGGTGTAGCTCTCCAGCTTGCCGATGTCGTGCAGCAGGGCACCGGCGAGGACCAGGTCGCTGTCAGCTCCCATGGCCTCTGCGACACTCCGCCCGATGCAGGCGACCTCCCAGGTGTGCTGGAGCAGTCCGCCCAGCCTGGCATGATGACCGCCCAGGCTGGCAGGACACTCACCATAGGCCTGCCGGAAACCAGGATCTTCATAGAAAAGGTCGATCACCGCCCGGAGCCGTGGTGCGCTCATGCCGACCCGCCACTGATCCAGCCGGCTCCAGTAGAGGCCGGTATCTCCCACCGACGGCATCAGCGCCGGCCAGGCCACGCCCTCTTTGGGGAGCGGCCGGATCTGGGCGACCTTGAGCTGGCGCCGTTCCCGATAGGCAGCGATCTCGCCGCGGACGCTGACGATCGCTCCACGCTCGATCCCCTCCAGCTTCGGCAGGTCCTCCGGCCAGAACGGGGCGCTCTGGAGCCGGCCTTTGCAGTTACCAAGGGTCAGCACCACGAACGGCTGGGTACCAGCCGAACGCTGTTCCATGTCCCAAACCAGCAGTGGCTCGCTTACCGGCGCGCCGATATCCAGCCGGTTGAGATCCACCACGCCATCCAGCCGGGCGATAGTCAACATGCGATCAATATTGGGAGGACATGGTGAAAGGCTGGTACCAGAATCCCGCCACTGGTCATCAGAAAACCGCATATCTTTCAGCATGCCTTCGTTTCACATCCTGAGCCTGGCCCCTGACGCCTCGCGGCGCCGGGAGATGGAGGCGATCCTGCGTGCCGCTGGGCACGTGCTGGTGACCGCAACGACGCCGGGGGAAGCCGTGGGGGCACTTGCCACTCCGGGACTCGATTTTCTCGCCCTCGATCTCCGGTTACCGGGGTTGGACATGCCCCGGTTACAGGAGGCGTTGAACCCCGCCACGACGGGTCAACCGGATTCGCTGGAAGCGGCGGAGCGCCGTCATATCGCTCTGACGCTGCAGCATACTCACGGCAACCGGCGGCAGGCGGCTCGGATCCTGGGGATCGCCCGGTCCACCATGCTGGCCAAGCTGCGCAAGTATGGACTGGAGAGTGTGGGAAACAAGTGAGGAGGAAGGGTGAAGGGGAAGGGGGAAACGGAGAGTACAGTAAAAATGGTCCGGAGCCGAGCGGGCCTCCGGACCTCCCAACCTGGATGGTGCCGTCAACGAACCACCGAGGCCGGTATCAGGGTATCACGCGGACCCGCCCTAACCGGGAAACCACGACCTGGCGGTGGCCGCTCCCGCGAGTGAGAACAAAGGTGGCGTTGGCAAAGCCCATGGCGATGCCGGTGGGTGCGAAGCGCAGGACTCGGGGAGCGCCGGCCAGGCTGATCCCCTGGCTTCCCGGGCCGGGAGCGGCCCACACCACGATCGTGTCTATTGGGGTTACGCTGCGAACAATCAGCGAATCCAGCCTTACCTCGAGCTCGGTGGCAGCGCCGGTCAGCACCGCCTGGATTCGTGCCCGGTTGTGGGCGTTGGCTACTGCCCCCGCCATGCCGGTCACGAGGTAGCGATCTCGCAAACCGGCGATGCTGGGGCCGGCGGCGCCCGCCAGCAGCCCCATGATGACCAGCACAAATGTGAGCTCGATCAGGGTTATTCCGCGTCGCATGACCGAGTATAGCACCATGAGCTGAAACGGCCGGCACCCAACGAATGCAGGACGCAACACAAAAGCGCGCGACTGGTCAGGGCTGCAACTCTCCGTTGGGAGTCAGGTCCATGGGCTGTATGCAGTTGAGTACTGCGGCGAAATGCGGGGAGGGGGGCATGCTTCCTGCCATTCCTAGGGCCGGCGATACGACGACTTTGCAGGTACCCTCACCCCCAGAGGCCTTGCTAGCCGGAACCGCATGCGGCATACTGCCTTCAGGGGCATGCCGTTGGTTCATACTCTGGGAGGCAAGGTGGCGGTTTCAGCTCTGGAGCTCTTTGCTTCCGACAATTCCACTGATCATCTCGATTTTGCGTCGTTTCTGAATCGCGCACGCGCCGAACGGGAGCGGGGTCTCGACGTTCCCGCCCGTATCGCGCTGGGTTCCTACCTGGTAGCCCGCCTGGTCGATCGCCGGCTCACGATTGGCGACAATGCCGACGATATCGAAGGCTTCCGCTGGCAGTTGGAGAGCACCCGGAAGTTCCTCACCGAATTGCCTGCCGAAGAAACCGAAGTTGCTCATGTGCGGGGTATCGTCGAATCGGTAGGCGGCGATCCCGAGCATCGCGATGCCATCCTGCGCATGGCGCTGGTGGCGTATGCCTATTACCTGGAGCACGAGGGCCGCTTCGAAGAGGCGCTCGATGTGCTGCGGTTGGGTGGTCGTACCTATGGGGAGCGGATTCCACCGGTGGATGCCGCGACCATGGCGCTCTTCGTCGCGCGGTTGAACCGGATGCTGGCGCGGTGGGACCCGGCCAATCACTCCTACAACCTGGCGGAGCAGGCCGGGGTCGAGACCCGCGACGTCGGGACCGTGATGCTGGCCCGGATCGGCAAGGCTAACGTGCTGCGTAGCCAGGGGAATTTGCCAGTGTCTCGCGCCATCCTGGAGCAGGTAATCATGGAGTCTGATTCGCCCGAACTTGGTGATGTTCATGGGCGAGCATTGTCGGACCTCTCCGTAGTGCTGGAGCGTGAAGGCCGACTGCAGGAAACGGTTACTGTCCGTTACCGCAGCTTGCTGTCTCTCAAGGATGAACTGCAACGCGCCCGGGTATTGGGCGACTTGGGCATCGTGCTCCGAAAGGTCGGCGCGTACCATGCCGCTCGACAATGCTACAACCTGGTGCTAAACGCCGATGCCAGTTTCATCATTCGTACCAACACCTGTCTCGAATTGATGGAACTGGAATCCGCGGTTGGCAACCGGATTGCTTTCGAGCGCTATCGCCAGGAGGCCCGCACCAGTGAAGCCCGGATGCCGCCCAGCATGGCGATCGATTACCGCTACAAGGTGGGAATCGGTTTTGCCCGCTTCGGCAAGGACGCCCAGGCCCGCGCGGAGCTGCGCGAGGCACTCGGCATGGCCGAAGAGCATCGCCTGAACGAATGGTACTTCCGGGTGGACCGGGTGCTTCGGAACCTCGAGACGTGCCAGGATACTGAGGACCTCACGACGTCGGCCGAAGCCACTGACATGGCTCCGGCCGTCGCTGAGGTATCCGCTGGCCTGCGTGAACTAGCCGCAGCCGGGGCGAGCTAGTGGTTCGGCACGCAAACGTAGCCGCCGCTGCCCTGGCTCTCGCTATGGTAGCCGTTCCAACAGTTTGGCGCGGTACCGCCCTGCTGCTCGAAGCTGGGCTGCGGATCAGTCGGTGCCGCGGTATCGGCGCAGGCTCCAAGCACCAGCAGGCCGGACGCCAGAAGAAAGAAACGCTTGGTGGTTGACATCGGGTAGCTCCTTGATAGTGTGATGGCGTGGGGGCACTCCCAACATCGCGGTCGTGGGGTGGGCGGTTTAGGCCCATTTTGCGACAACGAGGGCCCTTTTTGCGACAATCCACGCTGCTGCTGGCCATGGTTCCCGGAGTTCGGCTGCATCAACTTCGTACAGCTGACGCGAAACTGTACGATTTTGTCGGCCTCTCCTCGTGGGGCGACGTCATCGACACGATCCGCCAGCGCCCGGTCGAAGCGGCGGTACTGGATCCGATGTTTGGCGACGCCCCGCGCACCCGGGAGATCGAACGGCTCCGACTGCTGTTCCCGTCGCTTCCGGTGCTGCTCTATACCACGCTCTCGCCGGAAACCGCGGGCGTGCTGCTGGAACTGGGTCGCATCGGGATCCGTCGGGTGATCTTCGCGCGATTCGACGATTCACCCGCTGCGCTGCGGGCGGTGTTGCGCGAGGAGCTGGAGGAGAGCGCGTCGCGCAAGGTGATCCAGGCACTGGATGGATTGCTGGCGGGGTTACCGGGAAGGGTGCGGCACACGCTGGAGCCGATGCTGTATTCGCCTCCTGACGCGGGTTCGGTGACGGCCCTGGCGTACCGGATGGGAGTTCAGCGGCGGACCTGTGAGCGCTGGTTCGCCAAGATGGGGCTGCCATCCCCCCGGATGGTGCTGGTGCTCGCGCGGCTGCTCTACGCGCACCGGCTGCTCCAGGACCCGGGCTATACCGTCGAGGACGTGGCGATACGGCTGGGCTACGGAAAAACCCGGAGCCTGCAGAACCAGTTCAAGGAAGTGTTTGGTGTCACCGCCGGCGAGCTGCGGCTCAGTCTTACCGTGGACGAGGCGCTGGGCCTGGTCACCAAGCGATATTTCACCAGTCTGAGCCAGGTGGCATCTTGAGGTATCGCGTGCTCATCGTGGATGACGAACCTGCCGTGCGCCGCGCCCTGGAGCGCGCGCTGCGGCATTTCGGCTACGAGGCGATATCGGCCAGTGGGGGAGATTCCGCCTACGAAGTTCTTGCCAACGACACGTTCGACGCCATCCTGCTCGATATCCGGATGCCGCTCATGGCGGGCGACACCCTGTTTGTCGCCATCGTGCGCCGGTGGCCCGAGCTCAGGCACCGGATCATCCTGATGAGCGGCGATGCCGACAGCGCCGCCCGCGGCTGGTCGGCCGAGTTGAAGAGCCGGCCGTTGCTCGACAAGCCTTTCAATTTCGAGACCCTGCACCAGACGATCCAATCCGTGCTTGAAGAGTCCGCCCAGTCTCAATCCCGGCCCAAGCTCGGCAACGGGCAGGCATGACGGCACCGCGGCTTCCCGGGACGTCCGGAGCCGACCCGCTGCGAGTGCTCCGGGAGTATCGCGCCCTCGCACCGTGGAGCCTGCGGGATCTTTCCGCCCTCGCCGGCGCCATCCTCGAAGCCTCCGGTGTTTTCCCGCTCAACGTCTCCGCCCGCGCCCGTCCCAGTGAACGTACCATCCGCTTTTATGTAGCGCAGGGGCTGGTGAGCCCTCCCGAGGGCCGCGGCACCGCGGCGATCTATACCTACCGGCATCTGCTCCAGGTCCTCGCGATCAAGCAGCGCCAGATGGAAGGCGCCACCCTGGGCGCCATCACCCGCGACCTGGGCGACCAGGCGGGCGATGTGCTGGAACGCCGGGTGGCTTCCGCGCTTGGCCCCAACCTGCCCGGCCCTTCCCGGATCTCCCTGGCCCAGAGCGGCGCGCCCCGCGGCAAGGTGGGCCGGGTGATTCAGGACTGGTCGGTCGCCGGGGACGCGGGCGACGCCCGGGTCAACGCCTGCCGCCGGATCAGCCTGGGGTCCGGGGTGGAGGTGCTGATCGATGACCGGCATCCCCTCTTCCGCCATCAGCCGGACGAAGCGACCTTACTCGCGGCATTCCGGGGGGCTCTCCAGAGCCTGATGCCGGAAGACACCGATCCCTCCCCCTGAACGAGGCCTCGCATGCCGTACGTCGTCATTGCCGTCCTGGTAGCCATCGCCCTGTGGTTTGTCGTCACCTACAACGGGCTCATCGCGCTCAAGAACCAGGTCGCCAACGCCTGGAAACAGATCGACGTCCAGCTGAAACGCCGGCATGACCTGATCCCCAACCTGGTCAACACGGTGAAGGGCGCGATGAATTTCGAGAAGAGCACGCTGGAGGCGGTGATCACGGCCCGCACCAAGGCGGTGAATGCCAGCGGCGTGGGCCAGACGGCGAAGGCGGAGGGCGAGCTGACCCAGGCGCTGGGAAAGCTGTTCGCGCTGACCGAGGCCTATCCCGACCTCAAGGCCACCGGCAATGTTGCCCAGCTGCAGGAAGAGCTGACCAGCACCGAGAACAAGATCGGCTTCGCGCGGCAGATGTACAACGATACCGCCACCCAGTACAACACCCGGCAGATGCAGTTCCCGGCCAGCATGGTCGCCGGCATGGCGAAAGCGGTGCCCGCGGAGCTCTGGGAGATCCAGGACGAATCGGAGCGCGCGGTGCCCAAAGTCGACCTGGCGATGTAAAAGCGTAAGCGGTGAGCAGTAAGAGGTAAGCGGGACTGGTTTCACGATCCGGATGGTTGATTCCTGTACCGCTTACTTCTTACTGCTTACCGCTCACTTCCATGACGGCAACGAATCTCTTTGCTCAACAAGAGGCGAATAAGCGGCGCACTCGCTGGCTGGTCTTCAGCTTCATCCTCTTCTTTGCCTGGGTCGGCTTCGGCGGCGACCTGGGCTTTTATCTGCTCACCCGGGACGCGCCGGCCCAGTCCTACCACCATACCATCCCGATCATCGGCCTGATCCTGACCGCCGCCGGCCTGGGGATCACCTGGTACTCCTTCAAGAAGGGCCCGGGCCGCGTGCTGTGGGCAGCCGGCGCGTGGGAGATCGTCGAGCCGGCCACGCCGGAGCAGAAGCAGCTGGTCAACGTGGTCGAGGAGATGGCCATCGCTTCCGGCCTGCCGGTGCCGAAGATCTGGATTGTGCCGGATTCCGATCCCAACGCCTTTGCCACCGGCCTCGACCAGCAGCACGCGAACATCGCGGTCACCGAGGGGCTGCTCAAGACGCTCAATCGGGACGAGATCCAGGCCGTCATCGCGCACGAGATGGCGCACATCAACAATCTCGATGTGCGGCTGATGACCCTGCTCGCCGCCATGGTCGGGGCGATCGCGCTCATGTCGGATGGAATGGGCAGGATGCTGGGCCGGGGTGGCGTCCGAGCCAGCGGGGGCGGTGGCAAGAGTGGAGGAGGCAAGAAAGGAAACCAGCTCGCGATCCTCATCCTCGTGTTCTGGGTGATCACGCTGATCCTGGCGCCCATCATCTCCCGCATCCTGGCCATGGCGGTGAGTCGCAAGCGGGAGTATCTGGCCGATGCGTCTTCGGCGCAATTCACCCGCAATCCCGGCGCCCTGGCCAGCGCGCTGGAGAAACTGGATGCCGCCGCGGAGCCGACGAAGTCCATCACCCAGGGCACCGCACATCTGTGCATCGTGAGTCCTTCGGCCCGCGCCGTCAATTCCAAAGAAGGAAGACTGGCGGATTTCCTCGCCTCCCACCCACCCATGCGGCGCCGGATCGCGGCGCTAAAAGGGATGGCGTTCCAGCAGGCCAAGCAGGGCCAGGCCGAGCCAGCCTAGGTCATGCTCCCGCCACGTGCCGCTTCTACAGTGGACAGATCCTCAACGGCGGCAGAGCTCATGCGATCCTTCCTGGCCTTCATAGTCGCGACGTCACCTCGGTCGCACCGGCTGCTCATAAACAGGGGGCTACAGTCTTCTTCGTCACGTTTGTGGTCGGAGCCGTACTGATGTGGAAACTGCTGATCGGCGGCTTCTAGATTTCCAACCCCCAGACCGTGCCGGCGTACCAGATAAAGCAACGTATGCTGAGCGCGGATCGTTGGACGGTTGCGTGCCCGGGCGGTGAACCATATATATGAGGTCCCCTTTTGGAGGCCCGGAGATGCAGAGTTCCCGTGCGGAACCACCGACCCCGGGTGCCACCGCCCTTACCCGCGCACTCTGCCTGCTGATCCTGCTCCTGATGGCGGTCGCCGCGGGATACGGCGCGTACATCGCCCTCCGCAACTTCCGCCAGATCGGCGTTTAACCCGGTGGCTCCATGACCAAGCGACAGACCCGCGCCTTTTTCCTCGGCTCGACCGGCGTTTTCTCCCTGATCTTTCTCGCGCTCACCATCGACAGTCACCGGCAGTTTCCGACGCTTACGCATTCTGACCAAATCACGCCCAGTGTCATCGCCGGCAAGCACGTGTGGCACCGGAAGAACTGTATCAACTGTCACACGCTGCTCGGGGAGGGCGCCTACTACGCTCCCGATCTGACCAAGATCGCCGAGCAGCGGGGCGCGCCGT
>JBDTTZ010000348.1:0-12034 GCA_040008015.1 Gemmatimonadota bacterium | reverse complement strand
TGCCTTCGGATATTGATCCGGACCGGTCCGAGCTGCTGCTGAGCCTCGGCGCGTCTCCGCTCAGCGTGATCAAAGGCGCCTTCCAGTCGCTTCGGGTCTATCCCTACTACTGCACCGAGCAGATCTCCAGTGCCGCGCTTCCGCTGATCGCGCTCTATCGGGCCCAGCGACGACTGGGATCCACCGACCTGGCGCCGCGCAATGCCAAGGCCGACATCGAGCTGGCGGTCGCCACGATTATCCGGCGGCAGCGGGAGGATGGAGGGATCGGCTACTGGAGCTCGTCGGACTGGACCACACCGTGGCTCAGCGCGTACGCCGGCATCGCGCTGCTGGAGGCGCGGGCTGCGGGGATCGCCGTGAGCGACACGGCCCTGCACCGGCTGGCGGACTACCTGAGTGACGCCATCGACAACGAAGAGCCGGTATTCTCGCTGGTATCGGACTGGTATGACCGGCGGGTGCTGACCCTGACCGAGCGAGTGGCCGCGGCGGACTTGCTGAGCCGGCTCGGCCGGCCCGACGTCGCCCAGGAAAACGAGCTGCTGCGCCGCGCCACGCAGATGGATTGGGAAGACCGGGCGAGGCTGGTGGAGATTCTCTCCCGCCGGCGCGACAAGGCGCCGGCCCGCGCGCTGCTCGCTTCGGTGATCACTCCCGTCAAGATCGAAGGCCGGGTAGCGGTGGTGCCCGATTCACTCATCCGGAGCTTCTACTTCTACTCCCAGGTCCGGCCGACTGCGCAGCTGCTTCGTTCGGTGCTGGCCGTGGATTCGGTCCATCCGTTGATCGGTCCCCTGGTCGAAGCACTGGTGCAGCAGGGCCGAGCCGCCCGGCCGTGGGAATGGAATACCCAGGACTACGGCTCGGTGGTCTACGCGCTGGCGTCGTTTGAGCAGCGGCAACGAAGCGGATCGGTCGGCGGCATCGTGGTTCGCTCCGATAACCGGGTGCTGATCAAGCTGGATTCGCTGAGCGGCATCCGCGATTCGAGTACGATGCTTCACGGGTTGCTGGGCGCCGCTGCAGGATCGCAACGCCCGCTCCGGGTCTCGCTCCACGGCGGAAGCGGCAGTGCCCCGGTGTACTACTACCTGACTGTCCGGGAGATTCCTCTCAACCGGCCGGTCCGTCCGGACGACAACGGCATCGCCGTCGAGCGCTGGTACGAGTCCTACGCCGACGGCAAACCGATCGTTGCGGTGAACGAGGGCGACCTGGTGCGGGTCCGGCTCCGGATCACGGTGCCCAACACCCGGCACTTCGTCATCCTGGACGACGCATTGCCCGCCGGACTCGAGGCGATCGACCTCTCGCTCCGGACCGCCGCGCCGCCCGGGGTCGGCACCACCATGCCCGAGCAGGACCAGGCGGAAGAAGGCGCCGAGGAGGGCCCGGGCTATCACTGGTACTATGGCAGCTGGGACTCGGGGTGGTGGTCACCGTTCGATCATCGCGAGCTTCGGGATGACCGGGTGCTCTACTTCGCCGCGATCCTCTGGAAAGGGACGTACACTGCTACCTACGTGGCGCGGGCCACGACGCCTGGCGTCTTCATGCGTCCGCCGGCCCAGGCGGAGGAGATGTACAATCCGGACGTGCATGGGCGGAGTGATGGCGGGGTGTTCACGGTGAATAGACGGTAAAGGGCGGTAATGGGCGGTAGAAGACGGTAGGAGACTGGAGAACGATTTGAAGAAATTGCTGAAACGCGTCCTTTGGGGGTCGGTGGCCGGCATTGTGCTGGCCACCGCGGGTGCGTTTGCCTATGTGATGTGGCCGCTTCCCGACGGACTCGTCACGCGGTCGGCGGGGACCGGGGTCCGTTTGGAGGACCGGCACGGGCTGGTACTCCGGACGACCCGGGCGCAGGACGGAAGCCTGCAACGCTGGCTGCCGTTGGGCGACATGGATCCCGATATCATCGCGGCTTTTCTTGCCGTGGAAGATCACCGGTTCTATCGCCACTCCGGAGTTGACCTGCGCGCGATCGGCCGGGCACTGCGGGACAACCTGCGCGGTGGCCGGGTCCTGTCGGGTGGATCCACGATCACGATGCAGGTGGCGAGGATCTATTATGGAACCCCGCGAAGCCTGACCGGGAAGCTGCGCCAGGTGCTCCAGGCCTGGCGGCTGGAATGGCACCTCGACAAGAC
Organism: Gemmatimonadota bacterium; assembly: GCA_040008015.1. GTDB lineage: Bacteria > Gemmatimonadota > Gemmatimonadetes > Gemmatimonadales > GWC2-71-9 > DASYPP01. The sequence goes on along the minus strand of JBDTTZ010000348.1, from coordinate 9,878 downwards.
GACGATCCTTGAGCAGTACCTGAACCGGGTGCCGCTGGGTCAGGGAGCGGTGGGCGTTCCCGCGGCAGCGGCGCTCTACTTCAACCGCGGCGCCACCGATATCAGCCTGGGCCAGTCCGCGCTGCTGGCCGGGTTGGCGCGGGCCCCGTCCTCCAATAACCCGCTGGTCTCTCAGAGCCGAGCGGCCGAGCGCCGCCGGGTTGGATTGATGCGGTTAGCGGCGGTGGGATATGCCGTGGCTGGAGATATCCAGCGCGCCGGCCAGGAGCCGCTCCTGGTTCCCGCGCGTACCGGCTCATTCCAGGCGCCACATTTCACGTCCCGGCTGCTCACTCACGAGACGGCGGTTCCGGCTGACGGGGTGTGGCACACGTCGCTCGACCTGGCCCTGCAGACCGAACTGGAGTCAGAGGTCCGGCACACGGTGGACCTGCTCAAGAACTCGGGTGCGCGCCAGGCCGCCGCCGTGGTGCTGGACAATCGCACCGGTGAGATTCTCGCCTGGGTCGGCTCGCCGGATTTCTGGGCCGACCCGGCTGGACAGGTGGACATGGTCACCTCGCCGCGGCAGCCGGGCTCGGCCCTCAAGCCGTTTCTGTACGGGTTGGCCTTCGATCGCGGCTACACCCCGGCGTCGGTGCTGCCGGATATCGCCCACACCTACGCGACGACGCTCGGTCCCTATCGCCCCCGGAACTACGACCGCAGGTTTCACGGACCGGTGCGGGCGCGCGAGGCGCTCGCCAGCTCGTACAATGTGCCGGCAGTCGAGCTGACCGACCGGTTGAGTGCCGCATCGCTGCTCGATGTGCTGCACCGCGCCGGCTTCCAGAGCTTGGCGCGGAACCCCGGGTACTACGGACTGGGGCTCGCGCTCGGCAATGGAGACGTCTCGCTGCTCGAGCTGGCGAACGGGTACCGCACCCTCGCCAACGGCGGCGAGTGGCGGGCGACCACGTGGCGCAGGATCGGGGATCCGCGCCAGGCCACGACCGCGGAACCCAGGCGGGTGATGACGGCGAGAGCGGCGGCGCTGGTCACCGACATCCTGTCCGACCCGGTGGCGCGGATTCCCGGCTTCGGCCTGGAGACGCCGTTCGACTTCGCCTTCCCGGTCGCCGCCAAGACCGGCACCAGCCGGCACTTCACCGACAACTGGGCGGTGGGGACGACGCGCAATTTTACGGTGGCGGTGTGGGTCGGGAACTTCAACGGCCAGCCGATGGACCGGGTCAGCGGGATTACCGGCGCCGGCCCCCTGCTGCACCGCGCCGTGCTGCTCACCGCACAGCGATACCCTCCTGGAGTACTGACACGGCCGGAGGAGACCGGCGCTGTGCAGGTGACGATCTGTGCGCTGTCGGGCTTGAGAGCGGGACCACGCTGCCCGCACCAGGTGGAGTGGTTTGCTCCGGGTTCGGCGCCCGAGCGGGAATGCGACTGGCACCGGCCCAGCGGACTGGTGATGCCGGCGGAATACCAGGAGTGGGCGGACCAGACGCACGTCGTGCAGGCCGAATTCAGCGAAGCACTGGCGTCGGCCGACGACTCCTCGAGCGGCGGATTCCGAATCTCCTCGCCCCGCGATGGTGACGTGTACCAGGTGCCGCCAGGCGTCGAGGCCCGCTACGCGACGCTGGCGCTCCGCGCTGCCGGGGCTGGAGCAGAGGGCCGGTTGCGCTGGACCATCAACGGGAAGCCCTACGGGGATCGACGTTGGGCTTTGGAGCCGGGCAGGTACACTTTCGTGGCTCGAGCCTCGAGCGGGATTGGGGATAGTGCGAGCATTCAGGTTCTACCTGGCAGGTAGGCTTTGCACCTTATCCTCACGAAAACCACGAAACTCCACGAAATGCACGAATAACGATTGAATGATGACTACTTCACAGGAATTCCTGTTTGAGATCGTCTTCGTGGTTTTCGTGGGATTTCGTGGCTTTCGTGAGGAATAACAACGCACGATGAGCTAACATGGGCATCCATCACGTCACGGCGATTGCCGGTGATCCGCAGCAGAACCTGAACTTCTATACCGGAGTTCTTGGTCTCAGGCTGGTCAAGCTGACGGTGAACTTCGACGATACCGGCACCTATCACCTGTACTACGGCGATGAGATGGGCCGGCCGGGGACCATCCTCACCTTCTTCACCTGGCCCGGCAGCCCAAAGGGTCGTACCGGCGTGGGGCAGCCACTGGCGGTTTCGCTCGCGATTCCAGAAGTCGCGGTGTCCTACTGGGTGGAGCGGCTGATTCGTTTCGGGATCGCCTTCAAGGGACCCATTGCCAAGCTGGGGAACCCGGTCCTGGAATTCACCGATCCGGACGGGATGAATCTCGAGCTGGTCGGCGACAGCTCGGTGAATTCGGTTCCGGGCTGGTCGGGTGGCCCGGTGCCTCAGGAATCCTCCATCCGCGGCATCTTCGGAGTGACGCTGCTGGAATCCGCCGTCGAGCCGACGGGCGATATTCTCACCGGACCGCTTGGCTACCTGGGTGGTAAGAGCGAAGAGGCGCTGCACCGCTTCCGAAGCGCCGGGAAGGGAACCGGCATGCATGTCGACGTGCGATCGGTGGGCGGATTCTGGTCGGGTGCCATGGGCATCGGCGCCATTCACCACGTCGCGTTCCGGGCAAAAGGTGGTGAAGACCAGCTCAAGCTGCGCGCGATGCTGATCGAACAGGGAACCCCGGCTACCCAGGTGCTCGACCGGCGGTACTTCCACTCGGTGTACTTCCACGAACCGGGTGGCGTGTTGTTCGAGATTGCGACCGACGGCCCCGGCTTCACGGTGGACGAGCCGCTGGAACGTCTGGGCACCAGCCTCAAGCTTCCTCCCTGGCTGGAATCGGAGAACGAAGCGATTCAGCGCCGGCTGCCGCCGATCGAGCTCCCCGCCGGCAAGCCACCGAAAAAACCATGAGCGAGGCCGAGCCGGGATTCATTCATCGCTACGCGCCCGGCAGTTTGCCGCCGCCGGGGCGTACCCTGTTGCTGCTCCACGGAACCGGCGGTAACGAAGACGATCTACCCCCGCTGGGTGCCGCGCTGCTCCCGGGCGCGGCCTTGCTCTCGCCCCGAGGCCGGGTGCTGGAATCGGGGATGCCCAGGTTCTTCCGGAGACTCAGTGAGGGTGTTTTTGATGTTCCCGATCTCAAGGCTCGAGCCCTGGAACTGGGCGATTTCGTGGACTGGGCGAAGCAGCGCTACCAATTCGAAGGCACCCGGCTGGGCGCGTTGGGGTTTTCCAATGGAGCGAATATCGGCTCCGCGCTGGCGCTGCTTCGGCCCGATCTGCTGGACGACCTGGTGTTGCTGCGACCGATGGTGCCGTTCGTTCCGGACTCGCTTCCCGACCTGCGCCGGCTGCGGGTGTTAATTGCCCGGGGGAGCAAAGACCCGACGGTCCCCCCGGGAGAGACCGAGCAGCTGGCGGAGATGTTCACGGAGGCGGGGGCCAGGGTCACCCTCCAGCAGACCGCGGCCGGCCATGGCCTGGTCCCGGAGGATTACGAGGCGGTGAGAAACTTTTTGGGCTCGACCGCCTGATCAGCCCCCCGGGCGTGCGGCTTACCGCTTTGTATCCATGATCCGGTCCACCCGCGCGATCACGTCCTGAAGGTGCAGGCGAGTCGCCCGGTCGCTGACCCGGGGCAGTGCCGCCTGGGCCTCCCGCCGCACGTCCATCAGTTCTCCACGGGCAAAGGCCGGGATATCAGACTGGCTTACGTCCACCATGGTGATGTTCGGGGAGTTCGCGGCATTGGGCGGCAGCGGCGGATCCTGCGTCATCAGGTACTCCATCCGCTCGATATGGCCGCGCTGGAGATTGCGCCGGTAATCGTCGATGGTCCGGCCGTTGGCGAGCTCGGCCCATACCGCCCGGTGAACATCAGTGAAAAGGTCGGCTAGGGTATAGGCATCGTGACCCAGCGTGGCTTCGGATTCGATCAACCGCTGGAGCCGGCCGGTCTCGAAGAGGTTGGCGAGCACCGCCACCTGGCGGGCGCGGATCCGGTCCACGATGCCGGCCTGCTCGATCCGGGAGAGGATGACACGATCGATCATCCAGTCCGGGGTCTTGAAGGCCTGTTCCGAAAGGAAGCGCATCGCCTGCTGCTGGCGGGCCTTGGGTATGATGGTAAACACCGCGCCGTCCTGGCCCTGCGCCTTCCGGGTCCGGTCCACTCCTCCAATGATCGTCGTGACGTGGCCCATGTAGCGGTTCCACTGCACGATCACCTGGTTGTACAGCTCGGCCAGCTGGGCATAGTCGTTCCCTTCCCGGAAACTCCAGCGCGGCAGCTCGACCATGATCCGCTTCAGGTTGGCGATGCCATAGTTGCTCGCCTTGACGCCGTCGTCTCCCAGGTCTTCGGTCTGCGATCCCGGATCGATCGGGCTGGGATCGCCGAAGCGGTACATCGGGTCCCCGGCGTGTTCCCGGATCCAGCCATCCAGCGTGCTCCGCTCGGAGTCGGGTGAAACCTTGCCGAGTATCGGGCGGTAGCCCCAGCGAATTGCGTAGAGGTCGTAGACGCCGATGTTGGGCGTAAAGCTGACGCCGGTGTCACCCGGCTGGGCGACATAGTTGAAGCGGGCGTAATCCATGATGGATGGCGCGGTCCCCATCCGCCGGGTAAAGCTGGCGGAGCGGAGCGAGTCCACCGGGTACGATGAGCTCGCTTTCATGTTGTGGGGCAGCCCCAGGGTGTGCCCCACTTCGTGCGCGGCCACGAACCGGATCAGCTGCCCCATCACCGAGTCCTGGAACCGGATGTCCCGCGCGTTGGGGTTCACCGCGGCGGTCTGGATGAGATACCAGTTGCGAAGCAGGTTCATCACGTTGTGGTACCACCCGATGTCGCTCTCCAGGATTTCTCCGGTGCGGGGATCCGACACGTGGGGCCCGTAGGCATTCTCGATATCCGAGGAGAAGTAGCGGATGACGGAGTAGCGGACATCCTCGGGGCTGAACTCGGAATCCTCCTCGGCGGTCGGCGGGTCCTTGGCCACGATGGCGTTCCTGAATCCCGCGGCTTCAAAGGCGCGGTTCCAGTCGTTGACACCCTGCTTGATATAGGGGCGCCACTTCATCGGCGTGGCCGGGTCGATGTAGTACACGATCTGGTGCACCGGCTCGACCAGCGCGCCGCGCTCAAAGGCGGCCGTGTCCTTTGGTTCCAGGCGCCAGCGGGTGATGTAGCGGCGCCGGTCGGCTCGCTGCTCGTCGCGGCCGTAGTCGGTCTGCTCGATCCGGAAGAAGCCCACCCGTTCATCGTAGAGCCGCGGCTGCATCGGATGGTCGGGGAGCAGGATCATCGAGTGCGCCATCTCCAGGGAGATGGTGCCGGTTTCCGCGTTGGAGGGTGCCTTGGTCGCCTCGTAGGTGAGAACGGTACGGACCTCGATATTGCGGGGATAGCTGTGGGCCGAGGAGAGGAACGAGCGGCCTTCGTCCAGCTTGCGCACCCCATACGTCTCCCGGCGATCCTGGCTCAAGCCGACGACCGGGACGTCCTTGGTGAACAGGGCGGTCACGTCGATGACGACGCTGGTCGAATCCTGGTTGAACGCCACGATCGGGTACGCCGCGACGATGGGCTCGAAGTTGGAGTTGTGCACCGCGGTCGCGATGGGCAGCGAGTCGTCGGCCACGTTTACGTAGCTCACAGTGCGGAGCAGGATCCGGTCGCCCTGGCGCTGCCAGCGGACCACGTCCTCGTTGGCTTCCTCACCGCCGTAGCCGATTGCGGTGGCGGTCCGGGAGATCCGGCTCACCAGCAGCATCTCGCGATTGAGCATGGCGTTGGGGATTTCGTAGAGCAGGGTGTCGCCCAGCCGGTGCACGATGAACAGGCCGGAGTCGGTCTTGGCCCGGTCGGTCACCACTTCCTTATAAGGCCTGATCCGGGGCTTGGCGTGGCTGGAATCGCGTCCGGACGCGGAAGCTGCGCCGGTTCGGGGGCCGGGGGATGCGCCGGTCGTCGGGGCGGAAGGAGCGCAACCCGAGGCAATCAAGCCGCCGGCCACGAGCCAGGCGAAGACGGACACCGGTTTCATGAAAAGGGCCCTGTTGGAGTTGTCGATGGGATCTTGTGGGGCGTGTATCTTAGTGCGACTTGAATGGCGACGGAAGAGGCAGCCCTCCTTACCGATGAGAGGAACGAGAATGAAGCGCCCCGCCCTGGTCCTGATCCTGGCTCTGCTCAGCCTGGCTACCACCGCAGTGGCATATCCGCAGGAACCCGTGACCGTAGTCCGTGCCGCCCGGATGCTGGATGTTTCCCGCGGTGCCATCGTCCCCAATGCCGTCGTGGTCATTCAGGGCGACCGCATTCTCAGCGTCGGTGCCGCCCAGCCGCCGGCGGGCGCCCGGGTGATCGACCTGGGCGATGTCACCCTGTTGCCGGGCCTGATCGACATGCACGTCCACCTGACCGACGATATCTCGGGCGACTGGGTGACGCGGGCCGTGCGCGAGGGACCCGCGGATGAGGCGCTTCGGGGCGCGCACAACGCCGGGCTGACCCTGCGGGCCGGCTTTACCACGGTGCGCAACCTGGGCGCCGGCGGGTTCAGCGACATCGCGCTCATGCACGCGATCGACCGGGGCGACATCGAAGGCCCGCGCATGATCGCGTCCGGCTATGCCATTGGGATCACCGGCGGTCATTGTGACGTCACCGGCTATGCGCCAGGAATCCTGGAGTTGGGCCCGGAGCAGGGTGTCGCCGATGGTGTCGATGCTGCGGTCCGGGCGGTGCGCTACCAGATCAAGCACGGTGCGGGCGTCATCAAGATCTGTGCGACGGCGGGGGTGCTTTCATTTGAAGGGCCGGTGGGTGCGCAGCAGCTTTCCGACGAGGAGATGCGCGCCATCGTCGAGGAGGCCCACCGGCACGGGCTGCGGGTCGCGGCCCATGCGCACGGAACCGAGGGCATTCTCGCCGCTATCCGGGCCGGCGTGAACTCGATCGAGCACGGCTCGATGCTCTCGGATGAAGCGATTGCGCTGATGAAAGCCAATGGCACCTACCTGGTTCCTACCACGGCCCTGGCGGATCTCATCGACCTCAACAGCCTGCCACCCCAGATCCGGATCAAGGCGGAACAGATACTGCCGCTCGCCCGGGCCAGCGTGACCCGGGCCATCCGCGCGGGCGTGAGGATCGCGTTCGGCACCGATGCCGCGGTGATTCCCCACGGCACCAATGCCGCGGAGTTTGCCGCGCTGGTCCGGCGGGGGATGACGCCGATCGACGCGATTCGCGCGGCAACCATCAACGCGGCTGATCTGCTGGGAGTGGATGACCGCGGAGTGATCGCGCCGGGAAAGCTGGCCGACCTGGTGGCGGTGCCCGGTAACCCGCTGGACGACATCACGGTCATGGAGCGGGTGCGGTGGGTGATGAAAGGAGGAATAGAAGTAACTGCACGTAACTGAAAGTAAGAGAAAGTAACTGCAAGTAACTGCCGATAGCGTTTGGGAAGCCATCGGTGCGTTTTTGAGATGCCGTCTGCGGTAAACTGGTTACCTGCCCGGTCATCGCTCATGCTATTGTCGGGCATGGCGAGGGCACAGCGTTTTGAAGATCTTTTCGCATGGCAGAGAGCCCGCGATCTCGGCAAACTGGTAGGCCAGTTATGCCAGCGACCTGGACTGGCGCGCGACTTTCAACTTCGCGATCAAATCTCTAGCGCGGCTCGGTCAACTAAAGACAACATTGCAGAAGGATTCAAGCGAGGGGGTCACAAGGAGTTTCGAAGATTCCTTCTGATCGCCAGCGCCTCGTGCGCCGAGGTGCGGTCTCATCTGTATACTGCCAAAGATGCTGGATATCTCAGTTCAGGAGAGGCTGCCAGGCTTGCGAAGCTAGCTATTGATGTTGAGGGTCTGATTGACCGCCTCAGAGCAGCCATCCCGCATTAGAAAGTAAGTGCAGTTACTTGCTCTTACTTGCAGTTACTTGCAGTTACTTGCTCTTACTTGCTCTTACTTGCGGTTACTTGCCCTTACTTTCAGTTACTTTGTTGTTTGTATCCGGGCCCCCGCACAAATCTTCCCGGCATTGCTCCGGTCGGCTCGCCATCCCGTAGCGCCTGCACTCCGTTGACGAAGACGTGTTGGACTCCGGTCGCGTACTGGTGCGGCTGCTCGAACGTGGCGTTGTCCTTGATCGTGGCGGGATCGAACACCACGACGTCCGCGAAGTTGCCCGGCACCAGGCTGCCGCGGCGCTGGATCTTGAGATTGGACGCTGGCAGTGAAGTGAGCCGGTGGATCGCCTCCTGCATCGGGACCAGCCGCTCGTCGCGCACGTACTTGCCCAGCAGGCGGGCGAAGTTTCCGTAGGTCCGGGGATGCGGGTTGCTGTTGAGGAACACGCCCTCCGTCGCATCGGATGAGCCATCCGAGCCGAAGCTCACCCAGGGGAGCTGCACTTCTTTCCGCACGTTGGCTTCCGACATCGTGAAGAACACGCAGTCCACACGAGAGTGATCCTGGATGACCAGGTCCATGGCCGTTTCTTCCGGCGAGGTTCCCCGCATCGCCGCAACCTGGGCCAGGGTCTTGCCGATGAGATAACGCAGGCTGTCGGTCTTGAAGCCGGCGAACATGATGCCTTCCGGCCGGGCGCTGATGAAGAAGTTGTCGTAGGCGACACTCTCCCGCATCTCCCGGCTCAGCCGGGCGCGTACCACCGGATCCTTGAGTCGCGCAACCCACCCGTCGAGCCCACCTTCCTGTACCCAGGTGGGCATGGTCGCGTCGAGCCCGGTGCTTCCGGCGACATAGGTGTACATGTCGGCGGTGATCGGCGCGCCCCGCGCTCGCGCCGCCTCGATCCGCGCGATCAAGGTATCCATCTTGGGCCAGTTGGCCTGGCCCGACGCCTTGAGGTGATAGATCTCGGCCCGGATTCCTGCCTCGCGGGAGATCCGCGCCAGCTCGTCGAAGGCCTCGAGCAGGTGGTTGCCCTCGTTCCGCATGTGGGAGATGTACATCCCGTCATACCGGGCGGCGACCTTGGAGAGCGCGATCAGCTCCTCGGTCCGGGCGAAGTTGGCGGGTGCGTAAATGAGCGATGATCCCACCCCCAGGGCGCCTTCTTCCATCGCCTGGCGCACCAGGGCTTCCATCCGCTCGAGCTCCTCGGGGGTGGGGGCCCGGTCGGCGTAGCCCAGCACGTTGATGCGGACGGTCGCGGCGCCGATAAAGGACGCCACGTTGGGGGCGATCCCGCGATCCTCGAGGTACTGGAGGTACTGTCCCAAAGTGGTCCACGGCATGTCGTACTTGATGTCACCCTGCTGGGCGATGCTCTCCTTTCGCATCGTATCGGTGAGCGGACCCATGGACTCGCCTTCGCCCATCACCTCCAGCGTCACGCCCTGGCGGATATCGCTCTGGGAATTGCCATCCTGGATTAGCGATTCCGTCGCCCAGCTCAGCATGTTGATGAACCCGGGCGCCACGGCCAGCCCATGGGCGTCCACTTCGATGGTTCCGCGACCGTTCACCACCCCCACGGTGACGATGCTGTCGCCCCTGATCGCGACGTCGCCGGCAAAGGACGCGCCGCCCTTGCCGTCGTAAATGGTGCCGTTGCGAATGACGACATCGAAGTCTGCCTGAGGCCGCGAGCCGACGATGAGCAAAGGGAGCATGGACATTACGAGCAGCATTCGCATGTTATAAGCCTGTGCGGGGAGATCTACTGGAGTTGAGCTTCGGTGCGCTTCACCGCCGAGTCGCCGAGAACGCCAAGGTCTCGCGGAGAATAACCGATCGTTACCGTCCTACCGTCTTACCGCCTAGTTATGGCACCAACCCCGGCCGCATACAATCCACAACCGACGATCGGTGACATCGCC
>JBDTTZ010000347.1:0-2017 GCA_040008015.1 Gemmatimonadota bacterium | reverse complement strand
TGAGCCCCGGCACATTGGCCAGCGCGTTGATCAGCGTTTCGGAGATCCCATCGCCGAGGTACTGGCCGTTCCGGTCCGGACTTAGGTCCACGAACGGCAGGACCGCGACTGAGGAGAACCCGTCGGCTGCGCTGCCAGTACGGCTCCGCCAGAAGAGCAAGGCCGCAATCAGTATCCCGAAGACCCCGGCCGCCGCAATCAGGGATCGGCGCCAGCTCCGCAATCCTGGCGAAGGGACGACCGTCGGGATCGACGGAGCGGCATTGGTCCGGTTCGCCGGGCGCAGCGCCTCGGAAAACTGAGCCACCGGGTTGAACCGGTCGGCCGGAGTCTTGGCCAAGGCGCGCTGCAGGGCCGCAGCCACCTCCGCCGGCACCGCCGGCCGGAGGTGGGTAATCGGCGGGGGAGAGGCCACGAGATGCTGGTGCACGATGCTCTCAGTCGTTGGCCCGGTGAACGGCGGCTGGCCCGCGAGCATCTCGTACAACACACACCCGAGGGCGTACAGGTCGCTCCGCCCGTCCAGGTCCTTCTCTCCCGCTGCCTGCTCCGGGCTCATGTACGTGGGGGTGCCGATCGCCATCCCGGTCTGGGTAATCGTTTCGCCTCCCGCGGCGCTTAAGGCCCGGCCGATTCCAAAGTCCGCCACCCGGGCATGCCCGCCCGAGAGCAGGATGTTCTCCGGCTTGATGTCACGGTGGATCACGCCCCGGGTGTGGGCATAGCTCAGGGCATCGGCGACCTCCCGCGCGATCTGCATGGCGTCGTCGAGGGGGAGCTGCTTCTCCCGCTGCAGCCGGTCGCGTAATGATTCCCCGTCCACAAAGGGCATGACATAATAAAGAATGGGCCGATCGGCTTCTCCCGTTTCCCCAGATTCCAGCAGCGGGAGAATGTGAGGATGGTCCAACTGCGCGGTAATAGTGATCTCGCGGAGAAAGCGCTCGGCGCCCAGGGCGGCCGCCAACTCTGGGCGCAGCACCTTGATCGCGACCTTGCGGTCGTGCTTCAAGTCATGGGCGAGGTACACCGTGGCCATGCCACCCGCCCCCAGCTCCCGCTCGATGCGGTAGCGGTCGGCCAGGGCGGCGGCGAGCCGCTGGGGCAAACCGGTCACTTCAGGAACGCCTCGAGGGCCACCAGTCGGAGCCCCGCGATCCGGTGGAACTCCAGTTGGTTGAGGGTCGCGAGAGCGTCACCGCGCGCCAGCGCGGTCGCGCCGATCAGCATGTCATGCGGTCCGACCATCGCCCCCTCCCGTGACAGGTTTGCCCATAACTCCGCATGCCGCCGGGCTTCGGTGAGGCCGAAGGGCAGCACCGGCACGGCATCCAGGATCGCCTCCACGAACGCCGCGCGGCGGGTGCGGGTGGCGGCATCGACGGCCCGATGGCAGCCGTGCAGCAGCTCCGAGGCGGTGATGGCCGCAATGCCGACCGGTTCACTGCCCAGCGTTTCGAGCAGCGCTTCCAACCGGATCGCCCCGCGCTCCGCCGCGATCAAGAGCGAGGTGTCGACAATCACTCCCATTCAGCGCGCGCCGGCGGCAGCTCCGCCCGCATCCGGTCAATGTCATCGGCAAAAGCCGAGGCCTCGGCGGCATTCAGGCGCGGAAGCGCGGGCCAGAGCGCCGCGAGTTCCCGGGCGGTAACCCGGCGGACCGGCGACTCGACCGCGGGCGGCGCCAGGTAGCGCGCCACGGCCTCCCGGGCGACCTCCGACTTGGGTAGCCCCCGGGCCCGGGCCCACCGCGCCAGGGCCCGGGCGAGGTCGGCGGGAAGCCGCAGTGTCAGGTGAGAGTTTTTCATGTGTTACAAATGTACTTCATATGTTACACAGTCGCAAGGTCCCGGGGGAGCAGGAGGACGGGCTCATATAGTGCGGTGTACCGAGCGAGAGGCCGGGTTCGGCTGCAGCAAGAATGCTTGCAGGCTTCACGATCACCGGCTTACCGTCGGCATTCCCGAAGTCTTGAGATACCGGTCGTACCAGGCCACGTACCGCTCCAGCCGGTCCT
>JBDTTZ010000346.1:0-6016 GCA_040008015.1 Gemmatimonadota bacterium | reverse complement strand
ATTGGGGTTCCGGGTACCCGGCCCTTACGGGCCGGGCTCTCGGCCGGACGGGCCCTCCGGGCCCTGTATCCAGCACCCGCGAGATCGAGTGCGGATGTCATAACACTCCAGCGGTTCCCCCTTCCCCTCGCGGCTCCCCTCTCCATTCATGGAGAGGGGTAAGGGGGTGAGGTGGGGGAAGGGGGACAGGGGGTTAGGGCTGAGAGCGGTAAGGGGGTGAGGTAATTCGTGAAGGCGCGCACAGCGTGCGCGCTGATCGGTCCGCGCGTGGCGTTTTTTAGCACCCCCGCGCGGTGGAACGATACCACTCCACCGGGTGCGTCGTGTTACCCTGGGGAAAGGACTTCGGGGTTCCCGGTATGTATGCCGTTGACATACAATTGTATGCTATTAGCATACAATTATGGACTTCATCCGATCCCGGGCCCGGCTCGCCATCCTGGCCCGCACCCACCTTGCTCCGGACCAGGAGTTCTACCTCCGGGAGCTGGTTCGGGCGACGGGAATGGCGCCCCGGACCATCCAGGTGGAGCTCGATAAGCTGGTCGCATCGGGCATCCTGGCCGAGCGCCGGCATGGGAACCGGCGCTACCTGCACGCGAGCCGCGGCCATCCCCTGTTCTCCCCGGTTCGGGAGATCGTGCTCAAGACGGCCGGAATGGTACCGATGCTTCGCGAGGCGCTCGAGGGCGCAGACGTATCGCTCGCCTTCGTGTTTGGTTCGGTGGCGGCGGGAACCGCGGGGGCGGAAAGCGACATTGACCTGGTCGTCGTCGGCAAGACCGGACTCCGTAGCCTTTCACCGCGCCTCACCAGGGCGCAGACCGAGCTGGGGCGGGAGATCAATCCGATCGTCTGGACCCCGGACGAGTTGCGGGAGAGGATCGCCGGGGCGGACCCCTTTCTCGCGCGGATCCTCGCGAATCCCAAGCTGATGATCCTGGGAGAAGCGCATGACCTTGAAGGACTGGGCAGAAAACGGCTGGATTCGGCCCCACCAAGCGTCCCGAAACGAAATCGAAATGCTGCGACAGGCCGCCAACGAAGACCTTAAGGATGCGGCGACGGTGAACCTGTCGCCGTCCTGGAGCTTCAATATCGCCTACAACGCAGCGCTAAGGCTGTGCACCGTGGTGCTGGCCGCTGAGGGCTACCGTCCGGAGCGGGACAACAAGCATTACCGAACCATTGGGGCACTCAAAGAAGTCCTGGGAGGTCAGGCCGCTGATCTTGCAGACTACCTGGACCGCTGCAGGGGCAAGCGGCACGATATCACGTACGAGGGAGTGAGAAACGTCTCGGCGGCCGAGGCGGACGAATTGATCGCCGCGGTTCGAGACCTCCAGAGGTTGGTGGCTGGTTGGATCACGAAAGCCCATCCTGACCTGGCGCGGACGGGGGACCGCATATGACCTCAGGAGGAATGGTGATGAAAGGTACCGAAGCGGGGGAGGCGAGGGAAGCGGGGTGATATCATTCGGCACGATGGATGGGCGCACTGCGTGCGCCCATCCATCCGGTGGCATGTCCTCCATTCCGGCCCGAAGGGCCGCCTGGTTGAAACGACGCGATGGTAGCGCCGGCCTCCGGCGGGCGGGATGGGATGTCGAGGTGAATTCTCCCGTGCCTGCCGGCACGGTGGTGGGGATTGGGGCGGTTCCCCTGTTACGCCCAGTTGTGCGTGATTCGGTCAGCAAGTGTCCCGATATCTTCGACAAATCGATCAAGGTAGGCCTCTCCTGGAAGCTTCCCCGGGTCTGACATCAGCTGTGGGAAGAGGGCGAAGAGCCTGGTATGACGCTCCACAAGGTCGCGCGCCTGGGAACTTTGAAGATACGAGGACCGATCTTGCGATTCTCCAGCAGCATGGTCGAGGTCGGCGCCAAATGCATAGAGCTGGTGCCAGTGCCACCAGCCCGGACTCGACCCGCGGAGTTCAAGGAACTGATCCCACCGAGTTTCTTCCGCCCGATAGCTGACTGGAACGCTGGTCACGCTCTTGATGAAATCAGCCGCCGCCAACTCCTCCAGGGCTCGTCGCACCCCTCGACCCTGGTATCCGATCGCCTCAGTCACCATCGGGACGGTGGCCGCAAGGCCAGCCAGGGCGATCAAGAACGCCAGGGTATCGGCCTTTATGCTGACCGAAAACGCCAGCCGGAGACGTAACATCAGCGCCGGGGGAGGATACTGAAACAGCACGAAGCTGTCTTCGGCCTTCATTCCCTTACGGCGCAATGACGAACCACCCTCAACCAGCGATTGCCAGCGCGGATCCTTGCTGCCATGTAGAGCCGCCAACGCAAAGACTGAGAGGTCCGCCATCGTGCCCGCAGGATACGCCTTTCTCAGGTTCTTGAGTCGCTGGGTACTCACCAGGCCGGAGCCAAGGGTAGCGAACATCCGGGTGAGCTTGCCGAGCCGGGATTCGTAGCGCTGCAACCAGAGTGAGGCCAGGATCAGTGCCTCGGGATCCACCACGGATCGAGCCGGACGTTCCGCTGATGCGGGAAGGCCCAGCGCCTTCCACTGAATCCAGGCTGCCTCCACCAATGCCTCGCGGAGACGAATGGCGGCGCTAGGAAGAGTGAGCTTTGACATAGGCCATGACCTGGTCGACCATCGTGACGAACTCGGCCGAAGCATCCTGAGTTCGGACCCAGGCGGCAGCCTCCTCTAGCTCGTGGTGCGTGGGCTTGAGCGCGATCAGATCCTGGGTGTGCCAGCTTGCGGGATCTTGATCTACTGTAGCATGGAGCTTCAGAAAGATCAGATCACGCCGGCCAGCGAGACCGACCCAGAGCCCACCGTACCGGTGCCACGTGATCCGATCAATGAAACCCGGCGGGAGGCCGCTGTGGAGTTGGGTCGCGACTTCGCTGTTGATCCAGTTGGCTGGAAGGCCAAAGTCTCGGGCGACCCGCTGCACTGCCTCAAAGAAACTGGCTGGAAGATCGGCCGGTGACATGAGCCTCAGCTTACCCGTCGCATCGGGGTTGAGGACCGCGGCGATGACGTCAATATCGGTCGTGGTCCTGGATCGCAATCCTTGAAGGAGCAGGGCGGCCCCGCCGACAAGGATGACACCAATCTCCACCCGTTCGTGGGCGAGGATCTCTCCGAGGGCACCGAGAAAAGTCTGGATGTCGGTATTTTTCATGGTCTTTAAAGGACCCTATGAGTGTCTTTAATAAGCTATTTAAGTGTCCTTTAAAGTCAACTAACAGCTGTTGGAATTGGCTTGAATGGGGTGATTCGTCTTATATTCGGGTTCGGGGACCCGACCTGTCTTTGAGGTCATAGATTGTGATCTCAAAGAGCCCGGGCTCCCGCCCCGGGCGAACAATCTCGCGCCCCTTCGGGTCGCACATGCCTGGCGGCACGGTGGTGAGGGGCTGGAGATCGCGCCTCTACGGGCTCGCGCCCCTGGCGGGGCGCACAGACCCCCGCGAAGCGGCCTGATTTCATCCGGCACAATGTAGCGGCGCCCTGCGTGCGCCCATTGCGCCAGTGGTCAGATCCTCCATTCCGGCCCGAAGGGCCGCCTGACATGAAAACAACGCGATGGTAGCGCCGGCCTCCGGCCGGCACGGTGGGTGGGTATTGGGCATTGCGAATTTCCCTGACGGGCCCTGTATCCAGCACCCGCAGGATCGAGGGCGGATGCAGACCCACGGTAGCGGTTCCCCTCTCCCTGGTCGGGCGGGGACGCCCGACCTACTGGGGACAGGGGTGAGGTAGTTCGAATGCGGGCACTGGTGTTGGAGGGCCGACCTCCCGTCTTATTGCCCCGGACCGCCGTACCGGGCGGCCCCGAAGGCGATCCGGCTGATGTCGTCCAGCACGGCGGTCGCGATCAGCAGCTGCTGATCGCGGTACCAGCACACCCAGTCCGCGGCGACCACGTCGCACAGCGTCTGCATCGACGCCGCCGAGGTCGTGGCCGGGAAGGCTCCATTCCCCATGTCGGTCTTGGGCGGGACCCCATTTCTCGTCGCGACCTCTCCGAACCACTGAGTCAGCGCCGAGCGCGAGTAGCCGTTGGGCCACTCGGTTCCGGGGAAATATCCCAGCCATTGGTTGTCGAACCAGGCCCACCAGTTCCCCTGGTAGAACACGTACCCGATGTAGACCTGGCGACCCACCAGGGCAGCGATATCCTGCCCGGGAAAGTAGGTCCCGCTGTACTGGACAAACCCGCAGCCGTCATAGCAGGTCGGCACCCAGTCCTTCCAATGGAAGACGAACAGGTGCGGATTGCCGTTGGTATACTGGTCGGTGGAGACGTTCCATCCAATCTCGATGATATTGCCATCGCCAGTCCCTCCCTGCACCGAGAGCTCATTCAATGTGTGTCCCGAGCCGCCGCTATTGTCGTACGCCGGCCGTTCGACCGTTGCCGTCATTCCCCCACCATCGGCATCACGCCGTTGGGCCGCGCTGCCATAGTAGTAGCAGGCGTCGCCGTTGAGCGTGCCGTCGCAGGCGGCGGCGGGGTCGGGCGGGAGCGGTCGGCGGATGGTATCCCGTTTCATGCGTGGCGCGTAGACCGAGTCGAAGTTGAGCAAGTTCCGGCGAATCCGCTCGCCAAGGGCCGGCAGACTGTCCGGCTGGAGACTCACGCGGAGACGATCGGGGCCCAACAGCGGATTCCCTTTCAATATTCCGGGCCGGGCTTTCAGAGAATCCACCGCAATGAGGGGAACCTGCCCTTCCTGACAGAGTGGCTTCAAAAGCGAGGGACCAGCCGCAGTTTTGCGGGCTGAATCGGCGCCTGAGGGGCCGGCGTTGGCGGAGTCGGCAAGCCGGCGGCTCATCGGATGAGCGTAGGGAGGTGGCGTGACTTTGGTCGCGCGGGCAACACATTCAACCCCGGGTGGCAGGACACCGAGTTGTTCCTTCGAACGACACCCCGGCAACATGAGTAGGAGGACGATCGCCGCCGTGGCGTAACACTCGTCTGGACGAAGTCTGAATCTGCGGATAGGTCTCTGCATGCGTCCTCCTCGCGGGGTTCCCGTCGATGGTTCGCCAACCTCCAACACACTCTCTTCAGTATGCCTCCGGGACGCGGGCGCGCTAGAGTGACTGGCAGCCGACACGTGGCGGCGGATCCCCAGGGGAACGTGACCCGGACGGGGGCCGTGAAGTGGAGGAGAATGTTGGGGTCGAGCGGAGAGGCGCCGTTGATCCAGTCGGCATCGGGCGCGGGAACCTGGCGCCAGTCGGGCGTGGTGACCGAGGCGAGCGCGGGTCAGCGGCACGTCACAGGAGAAGCGGCCGGGAAACCGGATGTGCCAGGACTCGGCGCCGAGTTCCAGCCCGGCGCGGCCCTGGGCCCGGTAGATCCGGAACAGCCAGAGCAGCGTCAGAAGGCTGGAGCTGGTCGCGACCCACGCCACCGCAGGGTGGGAGCGCATCAACCAGATATGGATCGCCGCCGTTTCCACCAGCAGGATCATGCCGATAGCCACGAAGAAGGAGGGGCTCTTGTTCTGGGTCGCGGGAAGCCAGGTCATGAGTGAAGGTGACAAGGCGAGGGAAGGTGGGGCAAGGTGAGGCAGGGAGATGTCCCTTACCCAACCGTGAAGGCGCACAGCGTGCGCGCTGATCGTCGTTCCGGCGAAGCCGTCTTCCTCCCCGCCAGCCGTCATTGCGAGCGAGCATAGCGAGCGAAGCAATCTGGTCGCTTCTCACGCGATTTGAGCTTGAGATTCCTCGCTTCGCTCGGAAGACAGTCACCAGCGAGCGTAGCAATCCCTCCCCCCAAGATTGCTTCGCTCGCTAACGCTCGCTCGCAATGACTTCGGTGTGGGTTGCAGAATCGGCTTCGCCGGGGGTAAGCCCGTCGCCCACCTCGGCCGGTCTTTGAGGTCACAGATTGTGACCTCAAGAGGTAGGCTGTGCGAAGGCGCGCACAGCGTGCGCGCCGACCCGTGTCTGCGGCACGTTTGTGAGGATTGGAGATCGCGCCTCTACGGGCTCGCGCCCCTGGCGGGGCGCACAGACCCCCGCG
>JBDTTZ010000345.1:0-6511 GCA_040008015.1 Gemmatimonadota bacterium | reverse complement strand
GTCACCTTTCAGAGTCACGTGGACGGCACCTACCGGACGCTGACGCCGGAATCCGTGATGGAAATCGAATGGGCGATGGGCGCGGATATCGCCATGGCGTTCGATCACGTGGTCCCGGGGCAGGCCTCTTTTGACGCCGCCCTTGATGGAATGGAGCGCACCACCCGGTGGCTGGATCGCTGCCGCCAGCGCCACGCTGAGCTGAGTGACGGCGCCGGCCGGCAAACCCTGTGGCCCATCGTCCAGGGCGGCGTCCACGATGACCTCCGCCGCCGCTCGCTCGACGCCACCCTGGAGCGTGGACCCTGGACCGGTATCGCCATCGGGGGCCTCTCCGTGGGCGAGCCCAAGCCGGTGTTGCACCGGATTCTGGAGCTCCTGGCGCCAGCCCTGCCGGAAGCAACCCCCCGTTATCTTATGGGCGTGGGATTTCCCCCCGACCTGCTGGAAGGAATTGCCCGGGGGGTCGACCTGTTCGACTGCGTTGCCCCGACCCGCAATGGGCGGCACGGGAGCGCGTGGACCAGTACCGGCCGGGTGAACATTCGGGGTGCCGGTCTCCGCGCTTCGGATCAACCGCTGGATCCCGAGTGTGACTGCGAGACCTGCACCAGGTTTTCCCGGGCCTATCTGCGCCACCTCTTTGTGGCCGAAGAGATGCTGGGCCTCCGGCTGGTCTCGATTCACAATGTGCGTTTTCTCATTCACCTCGCCGAACAGGCGCGGCGACGCATTCTGGACGGCAGCTTCGCCAGCTGGAGCCGCGAATGGCTCCAGCGCTATCACACTCGAGGAGAACCGTGAACTTCCTGACTCTCGCTGTCATGGCCCCGCAGGGCGGCACCGGCGGTGCCGGCGGCGGCGCCGCGATCCTGCTCTTCCAGATCGCCGCAATCGGCGCCGTCTTCTACTTCCTCATCATCCGGCCCCAGTCCAAGGCCCGCAAACAGCACGAGCAGCTGCTGGGGGGCCTGAAGAAGGGCGATGACGTGGTAACGAGCGGCGGGATCGTCGGCCGGGTCAAGGACATCAAGGACGACCGGGTCACCGTGGAGAGCGGCGACTCCACGCTGGTGATCCGGCGCGATCGCATCATCCAGGTCGGAAGCGCAGACGCGGGAGCGACGAAGGGATGAGCCTGTTGCCGTTGCACCTCCTCGGCTCGCCGGTGCTGCGCCAGCGAAGCGCCGAGGTGACGGTTGTGGATGACGAGACCAGCCGGCTGATCGATGACCTGTTCGAAACCATGGTCGCCGCCAAGGGCGTGGGCCTCGCGGCCAACCAGGTGGGTGTGGCCCGGAGGGTCGCCGTGATCGACGCGGATGATGTGCGGCTGGTGCTGATCAATCCGGTGATCATCGAGGGTGAAGGACGGGAGACCGCCGAAGAAGGCTGCCTCTCGCTTCCGGATATCTACGCCGAAGTGACCCGGCCGGGCCGGGTGACGGTGGAAGCTACCGATCGCGACGGCCAGCGATATCGGCACGAGGCGGGAGGATTGCTGGCCCGGGCGATCCAGCATGAGATCGACCATCTCGACGGCATTCTTTTTGTTGACCACCTGGGTCCCATGAAGCGGAAAATCCTGCTGGACAGGTTTCGCAAGGAGCACAAAGACGCCACCTACATCAAGGAGGTCGGCTCCTCTCACGCCGGTTCCTCGTGATGCGGATCGTGTTCTTTGGTACACCGCTCTTCGCGGTGCCCTCGCTCAAGGCTCTTCTCGCCGGTGGCTCCGACGTCCTCGCGGTGGTCACCCAGCCCGACCGGCCCCAGGGCCGCTCCCGTTCTCTCCTGGTCCCCTCGCCCATCAAGATCATCGCCGACGACCTCGGCATCCCGGTCCTGCAACCCGACCGGCCGGTGGGTGACGTGTTCGGCGAGCGGCTGCGCCGGCTGGATCCCGACCTGGGCGTGGTGGTCGCCTATGGCCACATCCTGCGGCCTGACATCCTGGAGATTCCCCGGCTCGGCATGATTAACGTGCACGCATCCCTGCTGCCCCGGCTGCGCGGCGCGGCACCGATTCCCTGGGCAATCCTGAACGGCGAAAAAGAAACCGGGGTCAGCACCATGCAGATGGAAGCGGGGCTGGACAGCGGGCCGGTGTATCACCGGGCGTCGATTTCGGTCGGAAACGACGAGACCGGTGGTGAATTGCTGCCGCGCCTGGCGCAGCTTGGCGCTGCCGTGCTGGTCGAAACCCTGAATGCGCTGGCTCACGGCGCGCAGCCGGCCCCCCAGGACGAAGCCGCTGCCACCTATGCCCCCAAGGTTGACCGGGCGCGGTGCCGGATTCGTTGGGAGGGAGACGCGGAGCAGGAAAGCGGCCGCATCCGCGCTTTCGATCCTGACCCGGGCGCATGGTCCACGTTCGAAGGGAACGAAGTGAAGCTGTTTGGCGCCACCGCCCACTACGACACCCGGAGTCCGTCTTCCCCGTGTCCACCGGGAACGGTGCTCCAGGCCGGCGAGCGGCTCTCGGTGCAGACCGGATCGGGAACCATGCTGGTCCGCGAAGTCCAACCCGCCGGCAAGAAGCGCATGGCGGTCGCGGCCTGGGTCCGCGGCCGCAAAGTCGAGCCGGGCCAGCGCTTCGAGTGAGGCCGCTTCCCCGGCTCCACGCGATAACTGACGCCCAGGTCCTCGCCCTTCCCGATCTCGGCGTCCGCGCTGCGGCGATCGCGGCGGCCGGGCCCGCAGTGGCGCTGCATGCGCGAGATCACCATGCCGGCGGCGCGCGGCTGTCCCAGGTGGCAACCCGGTTTCTCGCGCTGGCCCGGCCGCCCGAGGCCTCGGTACTGGTGAACGGTCATCCCGAGATTGCCATGGCACTCGCCGCCCACGGCGCGCAGTTGCGCCCGGAGGATGTTTCGCCGTCCGAAGCGCGGCAGGTAATGCCGAGGGGATGGATCGGGTCCTCGGTACATTCCAGGGAAGCGGCCGAAACCGCCGCCGCCGATGGAGCCGATTTCCTCATGGTCGGGGCGATCTTTTCGACGCCATCGCATCCGGAAAGCCGGCCTGCCGGGACCCAGCTGATTCGGGAATGCGCGAGCCTGGGCCTGCCGGTGATCGCCATCGGCGGAATCACGGTGGAGCGCTCCCGGGAGGCCCGCGATGCGGGGGCCTATGGGGTGGCGGCAATCTCCGGACTCTGGCATTCTCCAGATCCCGCCGCCGCCGCGCTTTCCATGTTGGCGCCCTGGCTGGAGGCTACGTGAGCGAGATTCGGGTGACGGTGAACGGTGAAGCCCGGACCATTGCGTCGCCCGGAACTCTGGAGGACCTTCTGACCAGCCTCCAGCTGGATGCCCGGATGGTCGTGGTTGAGCTGAACCGCAAGATCGTTCGCCGACCCCAGCTGGACAGTACCCGGCTCAAGGCCGGGGACAGCGTCGAGCTGGTACACTTCGTTGGAGGTGGGTGATGCGCCTTTCACAATGCATGTTTCTCCTGCTCTGCGCCCTGCTCCTGGCCTGTAACGACCCGGCCCGTCCCGTGGTTCCGGTCGATTCCGCGACGACGCGCATCGTCTACGAGCTCGAGCTGGCCCAGCTGAAGAGTTTGCTGGCCAAGGACACTCTGCCCGGCGGCCTCTTCTGGCGGAACCAGATGTACATGAACAACCGGATACTGCTGCCGCCGGCCGATTCGGCCCAGACACTCATGCACGACGCGTTCTGGCTTCAGTCGCTTGTCGATCGGGGCATCGTGCGCGGTGTCTGTGGCCCACCGCCGTACAGCGAATGTCCCCGCGACCAGCCCATCGCCTACACTTCGCTCGGAGTTCCCTGGACCCGGGGCGGAGATACCGTCTTCGTCGGCGGTGGCTATACCGGGCTGGTCCCCGGTCAAACGGCGGCGGATGCCATTTTCTGGCTCTTTACCGTGGTCAAGAGCGACACCGGCTGGGTCGTAAAGGCCAAGAGCGCCCCGAACACCATGACATTCACGGACAGCACCAGCCCATGAGCACGACGCTGCACACCGATCTTGACCTGGATACCCCGCTGGTCATCGGGGGACGCCCGTTTCGTTCCCGATTGCTGGTGGGTACCGGCAAGTACACGAGCAACGAGTACATGCTGCGCGCGCTCGAAGCGTCCGGCGCCGAGGTGGTGACGGTGGCGGTCCGCCGGGTGGATCTCGACCGGCGCAAAGAGGAAGGCGTGCTGTACCATCTCTATCCGTCACGGTTTTTTCTGCTGGCAAACACGGCGGGGTGCTATACTGCGGAAGACGCCATTCGTTACGCGCGGCTGGGACGGGAAGCCGGGTTCAACGAGTTCGTGAAGCTCGAAGTGATCGGCGACCGCGAGACGCTGCTGCCGGACGTTGCCGGCCTGCTCGAAGCCGCGCGGGTGCTGAGTGGAGAGGGATTCAAGGTGATGGCCTATACCAACGACGACCTGGTCACCGCCCTGAAACTCGAGGAAGCCGGATGCGTGGCGGTCATGCCGCTCGCATCTCCGATCGGCAGCGGGCTGGGAATGCTCAACCCCTACAGCATCCGCACCATCAAGCACCGGCTGTCGGTCCCGGTCATCGTGGACGCCGGGGTGGGCACCGCCTCCGACGCCTGCATCGTCATGGAGCAGGGCGTGGACGGCATCCTGATGAACACGGCGATCGCCGAAGCGGCCGAGCCGGTAGCCATGGCGACCGCCATGCGGCTCTCGGTCGAAGCCGGCCGGCTGGCGTACCTCGCCGGACGGATGCCGCGCCGCGAAGTCGCCGTTCCCTCCAGCCCCACCCGGGGCATGCTCGGCTGAAGCCAGTGCCGGGCAACGCGGCCACCGACGCCCGCCGGGCCGCGTTGCGCATCCTGGAAAGTTGCCGGCGAGGCCAGCTCTTCGAGCACGCGCTCAACGAAGTGGCACCAGCCCTGGACGAACGGGACCGGCGGCTCGCGCACGAGCTGGCAGCCGGCGTGCTGCGTCGGCAGTCCGCGCTGGACCGGCTCCTGACACCGTTGGTCAGCCATGATTGGGGAAAAGTCCCGGAATTGTTGCGTGACATCCTCCGGTTAGGCGCCTACCAATTGCAGTCTCTCTCCCGGGTCCCGCCCCACGCCGCCGTCGCCACCAGCGTCAACCTGGCACGTACCGTCAGCGGCGAACGCTCCGCCGGATTCGTCAACGCCGTGCTCCGCCGAGTTGCGGCACAGCATCCTGCCGCTGAACCGGATACCGCCACCCATCCACCGTGGCTCCTCGAGCGATGGATCGCCCAATTCGGGCCGGAGAACGCCGCGCGTCTCGTCAGTTGGAACGACACTCGTCCCCGCCTGGCGGTGCAACCAGCGAGGGAACCGCTCGAACCGCTGCTGGAACGCTGGCGTGCGGCAGGCATCGCCGTCGAAGCTGCAGCCTACGGCCTGGGCTACCTGGTAGATGCCCGGCGGCCGGACCAGCTGGAGGGATTCGATCGCGGCGCCTTCCTGGTCCAGGACCCGGCGCAGGCCATGGTGGCCCGGTTCGCCTATGGGGGACCCGGAACGGTGTACGACGCGTGCGCCGCACCGGGCGGAAAGACCCTGGCACTCAGCCACCAGGGAGCCATGGTCGTCGCGGCAGACCGAAACCGGTCGCGGCTGGTAAGAATCCGGGAGAATGTCGCACGGGCGGGGAGCAGGCGTGAGTTTCCGCTTGTCGCTGACGCCATGGCGGCGCCAATTCGCCCGGTCGATTCGGTCCTGCTCGACGCGCCCTGCCTGGGAACCGGCACTTTTTCCCGCCACCCCGACGCCCGCTGGCGAGTGACCCCGGAGGCGCTCGCGTCGCTGGTGGAGAATCAGCGTGCCATGCTGGCCGCCCTGGCTCCGCTCGTAAGACCGGGAGGGATGTTAATTTACGCCACCTGTTCCCTGGAACCTGAGGAGAATGAGTGTCAGGTGGAGGCGTTCCTCACCGGCCATCCGGAGTTTCACCGGGAGCCGAATCCGGCAATCCCGGCGGGCCTGCTGAATCCGCGGGGGGATCTGGCCATCCTGCCGTTCCGGGACCAGATGGACGGGGCCTACTCGGCGAGGCTTCGCCGGACCGCGTCTTCGGCTTGAGACTTCGGCGGCCCCAGGGCCCTTCGTTTTTCAAGACCGTTGGGGGCCGCCGGGTGCTGCGCGGCACGATCGTCGTGGCGCTCGCCTGCGTGGCCGGCTATGCCGTGTCCTGCCGGCTCTATCCGGCCCCGCTCTTTAGTCGCGACCACGCGGTCCCCAGGGTTCTGGACCTTGGGATCACCGAGGCGCAGCAGCGGATCGTCAGCAGCGGGTTCCGAGTGAAAGTTGCCGCCGAAGAGCCGGATCCCCGTGCGGTGAAGGGCAAGGTGGTCTGGCAGGACCCGCCCCCGGGAACCATCGCACCGGAAGGGGCCGCCATCGAGCTGACGCCGAGTGCGGGCCCCACCACCATCCTGGTTCCCGACGTCATCAACTTCGACGCGGAAGACGCCCGCAAGGTGATCCAGGCCGCGGGGCTCACCGCGGGGTCCGAGGACTCGGTGTCGTCCG